>JAEHCY010000651.1 GCA_016880695.1 Chromatiaceae bacterium
AGCAAGGCGGTGAGCAGGATGAAGACGATGCTCACCCCATCCACCGCCACGTGATAGTCGAAGGGCCCGGGCAACTCCAGGTGCTCGGCGAACTGCAGTGCGCTGGCCTCGGCATCGTAGGCCAGATAAAGCCGGAAGCTGAGGCCGAGCTCCAGAGCCGCCGCTCCCAGCGCCGCGGGGATGGTGGCCTTGGCGTCGCGCAGCAAAAGCATCAGAGTCGCCGCGACCAGGGGCAGTAGCTGGAGCAGGGTCAGGATGGGATAGCCGAGCTCGGTCCAGCTCCACTCGCTAAAGGTCATGGCCGTCGCCTCGCGCGGGCGCCATTTCGCAAAAGCAGCGGTCGGTCGGGATAGATTACGCCGCCAAACGCCCGCCCCGGCCAGCGCCCAAGCCCCCGCAGGTCGCTGAAGCTCGAAAGCCGTTGACTCACAGGATCACCACGAAGGTCAGCATGATCAGCAGCACCAGGTAGCGGGGCTGACCGAGCAGCCGCTCCACCCGGTTGAGCAGCACCCCCAAGTGCTCGATGGCGCCGAGCAACCCCTCCCCGCCACCCTTGAGCACCAGTTGCTCCTCGAACCAGTGCAGCAGGCTCGCCGCCCACTCCAGAGTGCGCCCCAGGATACCCCGACCGCGGACCAGCTCGTCCTCGGCCATGCGGACCCCATCACCGTCTTGGCCCTCCCAGGCCGCCAGGGACGAGATGGCGCTGGCCTGGGCCGGCAGGCCGAAGGCGCGGGTCACCACCTGCTCGTCGAACAGGCGCAGGTCGCGGGCCAGCGCCTGGGTGGGGCGCACCAGCAGCCAGTCCGCCAGGGGATCGAGCCAGAACCTGGCCAGGGCAGCGGTATGGAGCCCCCGGGAGCGGGCGAGCCAGCGCGGCACCCCGCGCGCGGGACGGCTGACCAGGTGCATCAGCGCCGGGGCATGCAGGAACTGATAGGCCCGCCAGGCCGCGTGCAGGGCGAGGTGCCAGGCCGCGAGTTGGAACCAGCCGACCCCGCACCAGAGAAACATCAGCCCCACCTGGGCGGTGGTGGAAAACCCAAGGGCACTCTTGACGTCGGTCTGCGCCAACCCGCCGAGCCAGCCGTAGAGGGCGGTGAACAACCCGAGCGCGGCGATGATGGCCAGGACCGGGGGGGCCTGTACCAGCAGGGGCTCGAGACGCAACAGCAGGAAGACCCCGGCGTGCACCATGAGGGAACCGTAGAAGATCGCGCTCGAGGGGGTGGGCCCCTCCAGCGCCCGACCGATCCAGGGCGCGAACGGCACCTGCGCGGATTTCGCCAGCGCCGCGACCAGGAAGGCAAAGGCCACCAGGTCAGCGCTCAGCCGATCGAGCGCGGCCGCCCCCGCTGCCATCACCGGCCACTCAAGCCCCCCCAGCCAGCGCAGGCCCAGGTACAGGCCGAGCACGAAACCCGCATCGCCGATACGGTTGGTGACGAAGGCGCGGGTGGCGTTCCCCGTGGCCACCGGCCGGTCGAAGGCGTAGGCGATCAGGAGATAGGAGCTCACCCCGGCCAGCTCCCAGCCGATGAACACCACCAGGGCGCCCCCGCCGAGGGCAATAAGCTGCATGGCCGCGGTGAACAGGCTGAGCACCAGGAAGAAACGCTGGAAGCCCGCCTCCCGGTGCAGGTAGTTGACCGAGAACCTCAGGGTCAGAAAGGCGATGGAAGCGACCAGGAAACTCCACGACAACCCCAGCCCATCGAGCGCGAAGGAAAGCTCAAGCCGAAGCGCCCCCGATGTGAGCCACCGCCCCACCGCCACCTGTCCGGGTGCCCCGGCGATCAAGGCTTGGGCGCCGAGGGCCACCACGCCGAGCCACGAAAGCCCCGCCGCTCCGAGCGCGACCCGGGCGGTCTCCCGCTCCCCCCGCTCGCCGCGGTTCCAGCCAAACAGGTAGCCCACCGCAATCCAGGCAGCCCCGAGCAACGGCAGCAGCGGAATCAGCCAGGCAAGGCGCTCAAGCACGGCGCGACCCCTCCGCCAGCAGCGCCGGCAACAAGGGCTCGAGGGTGCCCCGGTAGTGATCGGCCCAGCTCCCCACCCGCGCCAGGGGAAGGGCGGCGCCTTCCCAGCGCCGCCAGCCCCGCGCCGGGTCGAAGACGTGGATAGCCGGACTCGTGGGGTCCTTGGCGGATAGAAGCAGCCAGCCGTTACCGATCAGCTCCCGCAGGGGCGGCTGGCGCTCGTAGATGGCGCTGAGCACCTCGGTCGTCGCCTCCACGATCACCTGCAGCCGCATGGGCTCGTGGATCTCGATCATCTGCAGGGGCAGACCGGTGCGCAGGTCCGAGCTTGCCCCTTCCATGACGCCGAGGAAGCCCGTGACGTTGTGGGTGACCTTGGAGCCGCAGCCGTACTGGTCGTTGTTGACCGTGGAGAAGTAATACTCCAGGTTGATCCCCGCCCCCACCGGCCCCGCGGCCAGGAGGATAGCCTCCAGCACTCGGCCCTCGGGGTCCTCCCTGGAATCGTAGGAGATCAGGAACATGCGCCGGTCGAGGAACAGCCCCTGGGTCACCGCGCGGCGTCCGATCAGGGCGCAGGCATTGGTGGCATGGCCGAGCTCGGGCCGCGCCTGGCTCGGGTCCTGGCTGCGGCCGCGGATGTGGGCGAGCGCCTGCTCCAGGCTGGGATAGCGCGGGGCGGAGACGAACTTACGGCAACGCTCGTGGGCCGAGTGCCGAGTGGTGATCTCCAGGTCCCGCTTGAGCTCCGCCAGGACGGGCCGATGCGACTCGGGCAGATCCGCCTCGTCGAACCAGTCGATCTGCTCGTCGCAGGTGTTATGGAAGGCCCCCAGGAACCAGCAATCCTGGGGGATCGGAAGCCCCCGCGCCACCAGCGTGGCGCGCACCTCGGGACGGTTGGCCATGGCCGCGAACACCCGCGCGTTGGGTCCGCCGTGACGCCCTGAGCAGGCGCCACAGTCGTAAGCGGAGCGGTGGGGGTTGTTCTGGCTGCTGGAGCCATGCCCCACCAGCACCACCAGGGGTGCGAACCCGGTGGTGAGCCCGATGGTGCGCAGGAACCCCTCCACCCGATCCGCCTGCTCGGCATCGGTGAAGCCCAGGCGGTTGTGCTCGGGCGTGGCGAGGCTGCCGTCGGCGGCGGCGGTGAGACCAAGCGCGGTGGGCACCCGCGGATCGAACCCCTGGCGCAGCCGCTCGGCCAGCCGCCCGGTGGGCCAGGGCAGGAGCACCTTGGCCGCCAGGGTGGCGAGCGCGGGGAGGCCGCTCACCGCGATGGCGGCGGTGCTCGTGAGGAGGTTGCGGCGGATCTCTTGGTGCAGGAAGTCCTGCAGGCGCAGCCGCAGACCGCGCCGCCGCCGATGGGTCTCGGCCAGGGGCTCCTGATGGGGCCGCGCGCACTCGCGCACCTCGTGGGCCGGACGCACCACCACCGGGCAGAGCGGCGTGACCCCCTCATCGTCGAGACCGCGCCAGTTCATGGCCACGCCGAAGAACCCCGCCGCGCCCAGGGTCTCGATGGCGGGGTTGTGGGTCTCGAGGTGGCGGCGGAACCCCTCCTCGCGCTCATCCATGCAGAACACCAGTTGCGCCTGGGGTCGCTCGGCCCGCCCTGCCCAGCGCCCCCGCCCGTGATGCTGGGTCAGGGCGCTGAAGATCTGATCGCGGTAGTGATTCTCGTAGGCCCGCAGCCAAATCAGGCCCGCGGCCTCCTCATCCAGACCGCCGAGACAGGCAAGCAGGGCCTTGATCCCGGCATCGGAGAGGGCACGGATCTCCGCCCCACAAAGCCCCAGGTGCTGGGCGAGCCGAAACAGGGGCCAGGCATGGCGATAGACGCTGTAGCCGCCCAGCTCATCGGCTGCGGGGCTGCGCTTGTAGGTCCAAACCAGGTGCGCCAGGTGCTCCCACTGGGTGGCTCGCTCCTCGGGGTCGCCCCCGTCGCGGCGGTTGACCAGTCGCTGGGCCCGTCCCGCCAGATACTCCGGCAGGCGGCCGGAGAAAAGCTCCTGGCGCACCAGAAGCTCGGAGGGGTTATGGCGGAAATACCAGCGCAGCAGCCCGAGCGAAGGCTCGATCTGCCACAGCTCGGCGCACAGCCGGCGGGCAAACAACCGCTCCAGCACCAGGCGCACCGCCAGATAGTCCAGCAGACCCACCGGGTACCCTTGCCCAGCGTAGCCGGGGTGCAGCTGCCGCCACAGAAACATGCCCGACCACCCCGGAAGCTCCAGCGCCAGCCGCTCCAGGTAGCCGACCCAACGGGTCTTGGGCAGGTCGAGGCGCCCGAGCAGTACCAGGATGGCCTCCAGCGGGTCCGCCGGCAGGCCCTCCAGCTCCTCGGACCCGTCGGACAACGCCTCCAGCACCCAGCCAAGATCGCGCCGAGCACTCTGCCGCCAGGCGCCGTAGAAGCCCTCCGCGCGGTCGCGGTGGGACCAGGCCGCCGTCCCCAGATCGAGATGGCTCGCGAGCTGTCGGATCAGATAGGGCCGCAGCGGTTCCAGGAGATCTTCTCCAGTGAGGGCCAACAGCAGGCCCCACAGGGTGATCTCGACCCCCACCCCCTCCAGCAGCCCCACCAGCCGCTCGCCGGCGTAGCGCTGCATGCGCGCCTGTGCCAGAGGTTTGCCCGACTCCCGCTCCTCCCTCGGCACCAGACGGTCCAACATCCGCTCCGCCTGCTCCGGGGAGAGGTCGATCAGCTCTTCGGGGTGCAGCCGGTAGTGCTCCAGCCCCAGAACCCCGAGGCAGGCGTTCCACAGATCCGCCACGGCGGCACCCTCGGGGCTCCCCGCTGCGGCCAGGAGCCGGGCGCGCGACTGCGCGGACACCTCGGCCCCGATCCGCTCGAGCACCTTCTGCTCGTCGATGAGCCAGCCGAGCTGGCTCGGACGGAGCGGTTTCGGGGCGTGGATCAGCGCCAGCAGGCTGATATCCCGGCGGGTGACGGGGCCGTCCCGGGTCTCGAACAGGACCTCGCCGGACCCGAGCCCTTCCTCGCCATCGAGTACCCCGATCAGGTCCTCGCGGGTGATTCGGCCCTGGCGGAACAGGGTGCGGAAGCGCTCGGCGGGCAGGTAGCCGTAGGCGCCGGTGAGCTGGCGCGCCTCCTTGAGGGCCTGTGGAAACGGCAGGTGCTCAAAGCCGTGCAGGGTGTTGTGGTGAACGAAATCCTTGATCGGGGCCTGACCGGGCAGGACGTGCTCGAGGTGGTGCACCGCCGCGCGGATCTGGGCGCGGATGTCGGCGGAATCGCCGGTATCGACTGCCGTGCTCAACCGAAGCGCTCCCTCACAGCCGCGCCAGCACCGCGCTCAGCTCACCCACCGAGGCGCTCATCAGATCGATAGCCCTGGCCGGAAACACCCCCAACAGAACGATGCCGGCGCTGAGCAGCCCGGCGGCGAGGAGCTCGACGGGGCGCAGATCCTCGACATCGCGCATCTCGCGGCGCACCGGTCCGGTGAACAGGCGGCCGACCGTGCGCACCGCGTAGGCGGCGCTGATCAGGATCCCGAGGCTCAGGAGCACCACCGCCCCACCCCAGACCTGGAAGCCGCCGACCAGGGCGTGCAGCTCGGCGACGAAGCTGGCGGTTCCGGGCAGCCCCACCGCGGCCACGAAGGCCAGCACGGTGAAAAAGGCAAAGCGCGGCATGCTGCGCACCAGTGAGCTGTAGCGGCTCACATCCCGGGTGTGGGTGCGCTCGTAGAGGAGCCCGATGAGCAGGAACAGCGCCCCCGCTACCAGGCCGTGGGCGATCATCTGCATCAGCGCCCCGGTGAGGCCCGCGCTGTTGAGCGCGGCGATCCCCAGCAGCACCACCCCCATGTGGCTCACCGAGGAGTAGGCCACCATGGCCTTGAGATCGGTCTGCCGCCAGGCCAGGAGCCCGCCGTAGATCAGGCTGACCAGGGCGAGCGCGGCGAGCACCCCCTGCAGCGCCACCACCGCCGCGGGCAGCATCTCGGCGGCGCGGATCAGCCCGTAGGAGCCCATTTTCAACAGGATGCCCGAGAGGAGAATCGACACCGGGCTCGGCGCCTCCACGTGCGCCAGCGGCAACCAACCGTGGATGGGGAAGATCGGTACCTTCACCCCGAAGCCGACGAGAAACCCGAGAAAGATCAGCGTCTGGGTCTCGGGCGAGAGCAGCGGCCCGCCCGCCTTCAGCTCCGTCATGCCAACCGAGTGCCACGGGACCGCGTCGAACAGCGCGAGCAGGCCCACCAGCATGAACACCGAGCCCCCCATCGTGTAGAGCACGAAATTGAGCGCGGCGCCCTGGCGGTTCTTCCCGCCGTAGCGATCGATGAGGAAGAACAGCGGAATCAGGGTCAGCTCCCAGAACACGTAGAACAGCGACCAGTCCCGTGCGGTGAACACCCCCAGCATGGCCGCCTCCAACAGCAGGAGCAGCAGGAAGTAGCCCCGTGGCCGCTCGGTGATCCCGCCCGAGGCCAGCACCGCCACGAAGCACAAGAGCGTGGCCAACAGCACCAGCGGCAGCGAGAACCCGTCCACCCCGAGGGCGAAGGCGCTGCCCAGCCGGGGGTTCCATGCCTGGGACTCGGCCAACTGGATGCCGGCATTACCGGCATCGAAGTAGGCCAGCAGCGACCAGGACCAGGCCAGGGTAAGCAGTGCCGCCACAGCCGCCACGGCGCGGATGACACGCGCGTTGCTTGAAGGCCACAGGCCCACCAGCAGGGCGCCCGCGGCCGGAAGCAGCAACAGGGTCCTCAGCAGCACGCCGTGGTCAACGCCTGGCCGTGCTGACTGGGGCCTTTAGGCCGGGGCGGCTTGGGGCTGCGCCCGAACGTTGTAGAAGGGGTCATCCTTGCCATCCACTCCCAGCCGCTGGTAGATGGTGACGATAGCCTG
>JAEHCY010000100.1 GCA_016880695.1 Chromatiaceae bacterium
TATGCACTCAACTCCAAACCACCAATAGGAATCACCCATGAGCGAAACTGGCCTGTGGACTAAAGACTGGCTGGAAACCCAGCAAAAATACTGGGAAACCTGGACCGACATGAGCCGCAAGGCGCTAGGCCTTGAAACCTCACCGGAGACCGCCTGGGAGCAGGCGCTCGAGCACTGGTGGAAAGCGGTTTCCCCCGCCCTGCCCGGACCTACCGGTGAGTTCATGAGCAAAATCATGGACCAGGGCAAGGGGTTTTTCCGCATCGCCGACGACCTCATTCGCAACCTGGATCTCAAGATCGCTACCGGCAGCGACTGGACCAAAGCCTTTAACAAGACCCTGAGCGACATGCAACAGGCGTTCCGCGGTGAGCTCAACACCGAGGGCGAGGCGGCGCACCGCTTGATGGCGTTCTGGGAGCTGCCGTTTGACAACTGGCAGCGGATGGTCTCCACCATGTCCCTTATGCCGGGCGACGTCCTGCGCAACGTCCCCCACGATGAGGTGCGCGATAACCTCCATCGCTTCCTCTCCGCACCCGGCCTCGGTTACTCCCGTGAGGAGCAGTCCCAGTATCAGGATCTCATGCGCCGCGGGCTCGACTATCAGCGTTCGGTCCAAATGTACAGCCAGTTTTTCTCGGGGATGGGGATCAAGGCAGTCGAGCGCATGCGCGAGGTCGTGGTCAAGAAGTTCGAGGACGGCAAGCCGATCGATTCCACACGGGTGCTCTACGATGTCTGGGTCGACGCCTGCGAGTCGGTCTACGGCGAAGAGGTCGCGAGCGAGGAATATGCCGAGGTTCACGGTGACCTGGTCAATTCGCTCATGGCCTTCAAGCATCGCCTGGGTAACATCGTCGATGAGAGCCTGGGCTCCTTGAACATGCCCACCCGCGCGGAGCTGCGCACCGTCCAGGATCGACTCCAGGAGACCCGCCGCGAGAACAAACGCCTGCGGCGCGACCTCGACGCGCTCATGGAACAACTCGTCGGGCAGGGTGAAACAGCGGCCGCCAGCGGCACCCAGCCCGCCCGGGTCGTCACCAAGAAGGCACCGGCGCCGCGACGCAAGAGCACGGAGCCGCGAGTTTCGGACAATACCTAAACCACCAAAACCTGACGGCCCTGTTGCCACCCGTCATCGTCACGAGGAGAAAATAACGTGCTACCCATACAGATTCGGCCCGAAAAGCTGAGCGACGAGATGCTGGACTTCAGCCAAAAGCTGGGCAAAGGCGTAGAAACCCTGCTCCACGCGAGCGAAATCACCACCGGCGTCACCCCAAGGGAGGTGGTCTACCGCGAGGACAAGCTCGTTCTCTACCGCTACCAGTCACCGAAGAAGGTCCAGCAGAATCCGGTGCCGCTGATGGTGGTGTATGCCCTGGTCAACCGCCCCTACATGGCGGACCTCCAGGAGGATCGCTCCACCATCCGTACCCTGCTCGACCACGGCCAGGACGTTTACCTGATCGACTGGGGCTACCCCGACCAGGCGGACCGCTCACTCACCCTCGACGATTATATCAACGGCTATATCGATCGCTGCGTCGACGTCATCCGCAAGCGCCACGGGCTGGACCAGATCAACATCCTCGGCATCTGCCAGGGCGGTGCGTTCAGCCTCTGCTACACCTCGCTGCATCAGGAGAAGGTGCGCAACCTCGTGGTGATGGTCACCCCGGTCGACTTCAAGACCCCCGACAACCTGCTCAGCAGGTGGGTGCAGCACATGGACGTGGATCTCATCGTCGACACCATGGGCAACGTCCCCGGTGAGATCCTCAACTGGACCTTCCTCTCGCTCAAGCCCTTCAGCCTGACGGGACAGAAGTACATCAATATGGTCGACGTCCTGGACGACGCCGAGAAGGTGAAAAACTTCCTGCGCATGGAGAAATGGATCTTCGACAGCCCGGACCAGGCGGGCGAAACCTTCCGCCAGTTCGCCAAGGACTTCTTCCAGCAAAACCGCCTGATGAAGGGTGAAGTCCAGTTGGGCGAGCACCGGGTGGACCTTGGCAACATCCACTGCCCCGTGCTCAACGTCTATGCGCTGCAGGACCACCTGGTGCCACCGGACGCCTCCCGGGTCCTCAAGGGCCTGGTCTCCAGTAAGGACTACTCAGAGGTGACCTTCCCCGGCGGACACATCGGCATCTATGTAAGCGGCAAGGCCCAAAAAGAGGTTACCCCTGCGATTGCCAGATGGCTTAGCGAGCGTACCTAAGCCCCACGTCCCTGGCATCCCCAGGGACCCCTCCAAAAAAGGGCCCCGGTTTTGACTGCTGGGGCCCTTTTTTCTAGAGCGCGGCGCGAAGCGCGCTCAGAAAGGCCGCGTTCTCCTCGGAGAGCCCCACCGTCACCCGCAGGCAGTCGCAGAGCAATGGGTGGGCGCCGTCGAGGAGCTTCACCAGCACGCCGCGCTGGAGCAGCCCGTCGAACACCGCCCTGGCACGGCCGGTACCCACACGAAACAGGATGAAATTGGCCTCGCTCGGATAGGCACGGACCCCATCGAGCCCGCGCAGGGCCTCGAGCAGGCGGGCGCGCTCGGTGCGGATCGTCGCGGTTTGCCGTTCCAGCACCTCAGCGTGGCGAAGCGCGAAGGCCGCGCTCACTTGGGTGAGCACGTTGATGTTGTAGGGCAGACGGGTCTTGTCGATCTCCCCCAGCCAGTCTGGCGGACCCACCAGGTAGCCCAGGCGCAGGCCGGCTAGCCCCATCTTGGAGAGGGTGCGCATGACGAGCAGGTTATGGGGGACCCCTGCGCGCTGGAGAAAGCTCGCGTCGGTGAAGGGTGCATAGGCCTCATCCACCACCACCAGTCCCGGTGCAGATTGGATGATCTCTTCCATGTCGCCGGCGGAGAACAGGTTGCCGGTGGGGTTGTTAGGATAGGCGAGGAACAGAAGCGCCGGTCGATGGCGCTCGATCGCCGCGAGCACCGCCGGCAGATCCAGGGAAAAGTCCTCCGCCCGCAGCGGCACCCCAACGTAATCCATGCCGGCGAAGATGCCGAGCATGCGGTACATGACAAAGCCCGGGTCCACCGAGAGCAGGGTTCTGCCGGGCAGGGCAAGGGTGAGGGCGAGCATCTGGATGAGCTCGTCGGAGCCGTTGCCCAGCAACACCGCAGAGCGCTCCGGGATGGCGAAAGCGGAGCGCAGGGACCCCACGAGCTCCTCGGCACGCGGGTCGGGGTAGCGATTGAGGTGCAGACCGCGCAGCACTTCGCTCCATTGCTGGCGCAGCGCCTCGGGCCAGGTGAAGGGGTTCTCCATGGCATCGAGCTTGACCAGTCCCCGCGCGTCGGGGACCTGATAGGCCCTGAGCGCCCGGACCTCCGGCCGTACCCACTGCTCCACCCAATCGTCCCCGGCGCCCATGTTGGCTAGCGCTCCGGCCCGGGGCCATCGCCACGATACTCCGCCGAGCGGGCGTGGGCCGTGAGCCCCTCCCCTCGGGCCAGCACCGAGGCCGCGCGGGCCAAGCGGGCGGCGCCCGCGGGCGAGGCCTGAATCAGGCTGGTGCGCTTCTGGAAATCGTACACACCGAGCGGGGAGGAGAAGCGCGCGGTGCGGGAGGTGGGCAGGACGTGATTGGGTCCGGCGCAGTAGTCCCCGAGCGCCTCGGCGGTATGGCGCCCGAGGAAGATGGCGCCGGCATGGCGGATGGCGCCCAGGATGGCCACCGGATCGGCGACCGACAGCTCCAGGTGCTCGGGGGCCACCCGATTGGCCACCGCCACCGCATCCGCCATGTCCCGCGCCTCGATCAGGGCACCGCGCTCGCAGAGGGCGGTAGCGATGATCTCCCGCCGCTCCAGCGTCGGCAGCAACCGCTCGATGCTCTGTTGCACCGCCGCGAGAAACCCCGCGTCCGGGGACACCAGCATTGCCTGGGCGTCCTCGTCATGCTCGGCCTGGGAGAACAGGTCCATGGCGATCCAGTCAGGATCGGTGGAGCCATCACACAGGATCAGGATCTCGGAGGGCCCTGCGATCATGTCGATGCCCACCTGGCCGAATACGGCCCGCTTGGCGGCGGCCACGTAGATGTTGCCCGGCCCGACGATCTTGTCCACCGCCGGCACCAGCACCGTACCATAGGCTAGGGCGGCAATCGCCTGGGCCCCGCCGATGGCGAACACCCGGTCCACACCCGCCACCCGCGCCGCCCCCAGCACCAGCGGGTTGATCTCACCCCGCGGGGTGGGGACCACCATGATCAACTCCGCCACCCCGGCCACCTTAGCCGGGACGGCGTTCATCAGCACCGAGGAGGGATAGGCCGCCTTGCCACCGGGCACGTAGAGCCCCACCCGATCGAGCGAGGTCACCTGCTGCCCGAGGAGCGTGCCATCGGACTCGGTGTAGGACCAGGACTCGAGCCCCTGGTGCTCGGCGTAGGCCCGAATGCGTTCCGCCGCGAACCCCAGTGCATCTCGTTCGGCTACGGGCAGGCCGTTCCATGCCCCCTCGAGCCGCTCGCGCGGGATCTCGAGGTCGGCGGCACACTGGACCTGCCAGCCATCGAAGCGGCGCGTGTACTCCATGAGCGCATCGTCCCCGCGTTGGCGAACCCCCGCGATGATCTCCGTCACCGCCGCCTGCACGGTCTCGTCCGCCACTGCCTCCCAAGCCAGCAGCCTGGCCAGCTGGTGGTCGAAATCGGGGTCATGGGTAGAGAGTCGTCGTAAAGCGGCGTTCATGGGCCTCACCCTCATCGCGGGGGAACGGTTAATGCCGGAGATGCCGCCGGGGGTCGGTCACAGCGCACCGCCGCGGGAGCGCTGTGTGACCACCTCCCGCAGTGCCTGAAGCAGGCCGCCGATAGGGACATGCTTCATCTTCCAGGATGCCTTGTTCACGACCAGCCGCGAGCTAATGTCGGCAATGTGCTCCAGAGGCACCAGCCCATTGGCGCGTAGGGTGCTTCCGCTCTCGACCAGATCGACGATCAGATCGGCCAGGCCCACCAAGGGAGCCAGTTCCATCGACCCGTAGAGCTTGATCACCTCGACCTGCTTGCCCTGGGCGGCAAAGTGTCTCTGGGTGCTTTTGACATACTTGGTGGCGATGCGCAACCGGCTTGCCCCCAGCACAGCATTCTCGATCCCCGCCACCATCAGGCGGCAGCGACCGATGCCCAGGTCGAGGGGCTCGTAGAGCCCGCCCCTGCCGTGCTCCATGAGCACATCCTTACCGGCGATGCCGAGGTCCGCGGCGCCGTACTCGACGTAGGTGGGCACATCGCTCGCGCGCACGATGATGAGCCTGACCTCGGGCCGATTGGTCGCGAGCACCAGCTTGCGACTGGTCTCGGGGTCCTCCGCCGCCACGATCCCCGCCGCCGCCAGCAGGGGCATGGCCTGCTGAAAGATGCGACCCTTCGACAGGGCAAGGGTGAGTGGGGTGGCAAGCTCCATCGCACGCCCCCTCAGCGCGAGGCACGGCGGATGGTCGCCCCCAGCCCCGCGAGCTTCTCCTCGATGTTGTCGTAGCCGCGGTCGATGTGGTAGATGCGGTCCACCACCGTCTCGCCTTCGGCCACCAGACCGGCAAGAACCAGGCTCGCCGAGGCGCGCAGATCAGTGGCCATGACCGGTGCCGCAGTGAGCCGCTCGACCCCATGACAGATGGCTAGGTTGCCCTCCAGGCGGATGTCCGCCCCCATGCGCTGCATCTCCAGCACGTGCATAAAGCGGTTCTCGAACACCGTCTCGGAGATCATGCCCACGCCCGTCGCGATGCTGTTCAGGGCGGTGAACTGGGCCTGCATGTCGGTGGGAAAGGCTGGGTAGGGCGCGGTATGCACATCCACGGCCCGGGGCCGGCGCCCCCCCATGTTGAGATCGATCCAATCGGGTCCGGTGCTGATCTCCGCCCCCGCCTCCCGCAGCTTCAGCAGCACCGCATCGAGGAGATCCGGCCGGGTGTCGCGCAGTCGCACCGCCCCACCGGTCATGGCCGCCGCCACCAGGTAGGTGCCGGTCTCGATCCGATCGGGCATTACCTCATGGTCGGCCCCGTGGAGACGCTTCACCCCCTGGATGCGGATGGTGTCGGTCCCGGCCCCGCTGATGCGCGCCCCCATCCGATTGAGGCACTGGGCCAGATCCACCACCTCGGGCTCACGAGCGGCGTTCTCGATGAGGGTCTCGCCCTCCGCCAGGGTCGCCGCCATCATCAGATTCTCCGTACCCGTGACCGTGACCAGGTCCATCACCAACCGCGCACCGCGCAGCCGCCCGGCGCGGGCGCGGATGTAGCCGCTCTCCACGTGGACATCGGCACCCATTGCCCGCAACCCCTCGATGTGCAGGTTGACCGGCCGCGAACCGATGGCACAGCCTCCCGGCAGGGAGACCTCGGCGTGACCGAGTCGGGCCAGCAAGGGGCCGAGCACCAGGATGGAGGCCCGCATGGTCTTGACCAGATCGTAGGGCGCCTGGGAGATCCCCACGCTGCTGGCATCCGCCTCGATCTGCATGCGCTCGTTCACCACCAGGCGTACGCCCAGATGACCCAGCAGCGCGAGCGTGGTGGTGATATCCCGCAGGTGGGGGACATTGGATATCCGTACCCGCTCTTCCGCGAGCAGGGTGGCCGCGAGGATGGGAAGGGCCGCGTTCTTGGCGCCCGAGATGCGCACCTCCCCGTGCAGGGGTGCACCGCCGGTGATATAGAGCTTATCCATGATGGGCAGCGAAAAGGATTTGTCGGCTAGGGGTTATCGAGACCGCTAGGTTCAGAGCGCGAGGGCCACAAGGGCCCCTTCACTCCAGACCAAGCAGATCGGCAACGTTAGTGAAACGGGCGATGGAGGCCAACGAGGCGGGGAGATTGCGAAACTCGAGTTCGGCGTTGCCCCGCCGGGCGTGCGCTAACCACTCAAGCAGCAGCACCAATCCGGCGCTATTGGCCCGCTCCACGCCCTGGAGGTCGATCCTGATCCTCGGCCGCCCCCCCAACAGGGCCGCACCGCGCTCGCAAAGCTCGACCACGGTGGCAAAATCCAACACCCCTGCCACCTGTAGCGTTCCATCCGGTCCCGCCTGAATCGAGGCGGCGCTCACTCACGCCCCCCCTGGTTGAGCTGAACCAGGGACTGGATCAGACCATCGATACCCTCGGTGCGAATGCGGTTGGCGAAGCTGCTGCGATAGTTCGTGATCAGGCTAACGTTGTCGATGATGAGGTCATACACCTTCCAGTCGCCGTCTTTGAGGTAGAGCCGATAGTTGATTGCGAGCGCCGGCGCCCCCGCCTCCTGCACCTGGGTGGCCACCGTCACGTCGCCCGCGTCGCGGCCCGGCCGTAGGGGTAGGTAGAGGATGTCCTGACCCGAATAGCCGAGCAGCGCCTTGGCATAGGTGCGCACTAGAAGCTGCTGGAACTCGTTGGTCAGCGCCGCCTGTTGCTGGGGCGTGGCCTGACCCCAGTGACGTCCCAGGGCCGCCTGGGTGATCCGCTGGAAATCGAAGTGAGGGACCACGATCTCGCGTACCAGGCGGTAGATGAGCTGGGGTTGCCGGTCGATCTCCGCACGCCGCTCCTTGAGGGTGGTCAGCATGCGCTCACTGGTATTGCGCACGAGTGCGGAGGCCATGTCATCGGCCGCCCAACCCACTACCGGCAGACAGAGGGTCAACGCGAGCATCAACGCCTTCAACTGGTTCATTTCTGCTCCTCTGCCTTCTTGAACAAAAACTGCCCAATGAGCTGCTCGAGCACCATGGCCGACTGAGTGTGGCGGATCTCATCGCCCGCCTTCAGGTACCGATCGCTTCCCCCGGGATCCAGGCTGATGTACTGCTCTCCGAGTAGCCCCGCGGTGAATACGTTGGCAAAGGTGTCCTCGGGGATAGTGTTGTAGCGCGACTCGATGTGCAGAGTGACCACTGCCTCGAAGGTCTTGGGGTCGAATCCGATATCCACCACCCGACCCACACGCACCCCGGCCATGCTGA
>JAEHCY010000652.1 GCA_016880695.1 Chromatiaceae bacterium
CACAGCGATCTTTCCACCACCCAGATCTACACCCATGTGGCCCGTGAGCGGCTGAAAAGCCTCTACCAGCAGCATCACCCGCGGGCATGAGATGCGACGTTCGGGGGCTCTGTTGGACAAGACTGGGCCTCTCTACCTCTACCTCTACCCACACCAAACGTAAGAGAGCCCTGTTTTTCAGGCTGGCGCCCTGACCCGACATCCTCGTTTTCCTGGTCGGTGCCCCCTGCGAATCTGGCGCTGGCACCCCCCGATCGCAGGTGTGCCGAACGCACAACGATCCGCAAGACGGCGGTTTTATCTCCCTCGGACCGCCTTTTTCCTTCCCCAAGGGCCTTCCTAAGCGGCTAGCGTTTCTCCCAATCCAACCCCCATGCGGTTGAATTTCCATCGTTGGGAAACCGTCTCCCGCTCGCCCTATTGCTCGCGGACCCGTCCCTGGATCTGCGCCGCCGTTGCCGACCCTTGCGGCCTCAGCAGGCGGGCGACCTGAGTCGCCACGCCCGACGAACGCAGCGAACCCCATCGGACGAGGGCTTCGCCGGTGATCGATGCGGATCGTTCGTTCCTCGCCGCATCACGAGCCAGGGATCGACGAAAAAATGCTATGGTATTCGGCCACCGCGCACCCGGTGTTCCCGGCCCTTGTATCCATCGTAGTCCCGATCCGCGGCCTTGCCCCGCGGTTTTATCAACAGGTGATCCGCTATGTCCGATAACGAGATGCGCAACAATGCGCTCGAGTACCACCGCCTGCCCACGCCCGGCAAGATCTCGGTCCAGCCCACTAAGCAGTTGACCAACCAGCGCGACCTGGCCCTGGCCTACTCGCCGGGGGTGGCCGCGGCCTGCGAAGAGATCGTCCGCGACCCCGCCGAGGTGCGCAACCTCACCGCCCGAGGCAATCTGGTCGCGGTGGTCACCAACGGTACCGCGGTGCTCGGGCTGGGGCCGATCGGCCCGCTCGCGGCCAAGCCGGTGATGGAGGGCAAGGCGGTATTGTTCAAGAAGTTCGCCTGGATCGATGTGTTCGACATCGAGATCGACGAACCCGACCCGGACCGACTCGTCGCCATCATTGCGGCGCTGGAGCCCACCTTCGGCGCCATCAACCTCGAGGACATCAAGGCGCCGGAATGTTTCCAGGTCGAACGGAAGTTGCGCGAGCGCATGAAGATCCCGGTGTTCCACGACGATCAGCACGGAACCGCGATCATCGTTGGCGCCGCGGTGCAGAACGGACTACGGGTGGTCGGCAAGCGTGCGGAGACGGTCAAGCTGGCGTGCTCCGGGGCTGGGGCCGCCGCTCTGGCCTGCCTCGATCTGTTGGTCAGCCTGGGCCTGCGGCGCGAGAACATCTGGGTAGCGGATAGCCACGGCGTGATCTACGCCGGCCGCACCGCCTACATGGACGAGCATAAACTGCGCTTCGCCCAGCCCACCGCGGCGCGCACCCTGGGCGAGATCGTCGCGGGCGCCGATATCTTTCTCGGGCTATCCGCGGGCGGGGTGCTCGCACCCGAGATGGTGCAGGGCATGGCGGAGCGACCGCTGATCCTGGCCCTCGCCAATCCCATTCCGGAGATCCTTCCGGAGGTGGCCAAGGCGGTGCGCCCCGACGCCATCGTCGCCACCGGACGCTCGGATTACCCGAATCAGGTCAACAACGTCCTGTGCTTCCCGTTCATCTTTCGCGGGGCGCTGGACGTGGGCGCGACGACGATCAACGATCCCATGAAGCTGGCCGTCGTGCAGGCCATCGCCGATCTCGCCATGGCCGAGCCCTCGGACCTGGTGGCCACCGCCTACGGCGCGGAGAACCTCACCTTCGGTCCCGAGTACCTGATCCCCAAACCCTTCGATCCCCGCCTGATCGTGCGCATCGCCCCGGCGGTGGCTCGCGCCGCCATGGACAGCGGTGTGGCGACGCACCCGATCCTCGATTTTGACGCCTACCACCAGCAGCTCACCCAGCTCGTCTACGCCTCCGGCATGGTGATGAAGCCGATCTTCGCCGCGGCGAAACAGCGACCCCAACGCATCGTGTTCGCCGAAGGGGAGGACGAGCGCATCCTGCAGGCGGTCCAGGTGGTGGTGGACGAGGGCATCGCCCGTCCGACCCTGATCGGCCGCCCGCCGGTCATCGAGCGCCAGATCGAGCGCTACGGGCTACGCATCCGCCCCGGGCAGGAGTTCGAGCTGGTCAACCCGCAGAGCGATCCGCGCTACCACGACTACTGGGAGTCCTACCACCGGCTTACGGAGCGCAAGGGGGTAACGCCGGAGTATGCCCAGATCGAGACGCGCCGCCGCCATACCCTCATCGGCGGGATGCTGGTGCGCAAGGGCCAGGCGGACGGCATGATCTGCGGTACCTTCGGGACCTATGAGCTTCACCTGCACTATGTGGACCAGGTCATCGGGAAGCGC
>JAEHCY010000653.1 GCA_016880695.1 Chromatiaceae bacterium
GGAGTGACGTGGAAGGCGAGGTGGGCAAGGCCGGCGGCGGCGCCCATCCAGGAGCGCACCCCGTCGGGGCCCCGGTATGGCGCCGCGGCTGTCATGGCGCGCAGGGCCGCGGGATCGACCGGGGCGCCGTCGAAATGGATGATGCCGCAGATGGCGCTCATGGTGTTGGGATAGGATGCTGCCGGTTCGAAGCGGCGGGGCAGGGGAGTCGCTGGCCTGGGGAACGCTACCCACGTCGAAGCTGGCCGTCAAGCAGGGTGAGAACGGTTTCTGTGCCCACGCGGATCGGACGCCGGCGCACCATCCTTTTCGTCGCCTGAAGAAACAGGGTGGATAAGCGCAGCGCATCCATCTCACGCCTCCAACAGCTCGGTGACGAAGGGGGCTGCGGGTCCGATGGTTTCCACCTCCACGCCGTAGGCATCGCGAAAGGCCCGTCCCGCGACGCGGCGGCCAGACCATTTGATCTCGAAGGCGCGCAGCCGATCGCCCTGCTGTACCACCAGGTCTACCTCGGATTGGGCGCGGGAGCGCCAGAAGCCGAGCGTGGCCGGCGCCCCGAGCAGGGCGTTGCGCTTGGCGATCTCGGCGATCACCCAGTTCTCCCACAGGGCGCCGATGTCGGGGCGCAGCTCAGCGGTTGAAAAGCTGTTGAGCAGGGCGTTGCGGATGCCGGTATCCCAGAAGAGCAGCTTGCGGCCCTTGGCGATCTCCTTGCGCGGGTTGGTGCTGAAAGAGGGGAGCCGGAAAATCACGAAGGTCTGCTCCAGAAGATCCAGGTATCGCTCGACCGTGGGCCGTGCCATCTGTAGCTGAGTGGCCAGCTCGTTCACCGAGACCTCGGAGCCCACCTGGTGGGCCAGCAATAACAGCAAGCGCTTGATGGGCTCCGGCGTCTTCACCAGCCCGGTTTGCAGGACATCCTTCCATAGGTAGTCGGAGCTGAGCTCGCGGAGCAGCGGGATGGGGTTGGGGGCCAGCACAACCTCGGGATAGGCGCCGAAGGCCAGGCGCTGCATGAGCCAGGACCGCAACTGGGGGGCGAAGTATTGGCACAGGTGTTCCCGAGGAACCTCCGGGCTCGCCCAGGCCTGCGCTGAGAGCGTCTCGGAGAACACCAGGGGCGGGAGGATCAGCTTGCGATTGCGCCCGGTGAGGCTCTCGGCCGCCTGGTCGAGAAGATCCAGCGAGGAGGAGCCCAGCAGTAGGATCTTCACCGGGAGGCGTGCATCGTGCCAGCCCTTGACGATCCGCGCCGCCTCGGGAAGCCGCTGCGCCTCGTCGATGACCAGCAGCGGCGGATTGCCCAGGGTGCGCAAGCCGTCCGCCGGTGGCAGGGCAGCGGCCGCCCGGAAGCGCGCCTTGTCCACCTCCACATCGAAATTCAGAAACAGCGCCGCCCGCTCCCCCATGAGGTGCTCGACCAGTGTGGTCTTGCCGACCTGGCGGGCGCCCAGCACTATGCCCACCTTGGTCCCGGAGAGGATTTCCTGGAGCGGCTGTTCTGCGTCGCGTTTGAGATACATAACAACCAGAATAATAGACGATTCTGTAAAGTGAAAGTAGCCGCAGGAGTGTTGTTCTCGATGGGGAACGCCAGGTCGCGAGACCACGCCCAAGATCTCCGGCGGTAACAGGTGTAGTGAGCTCCCCCCGATAATGCCGATTGCCGACGCGGCCCGCTTCACCGCCAGGTAATGCGCGCCGCACAAACGGAGCCGGGTGGGCTTGGCGCACCGAACATGAGTGCGGTGCAGGGTTGGCACCGCCCCAGCGTTTGCGGGCCCAGAATGGAAGATCCTCTGAACGCACCCAGGACAAGGGTGGACGACAACTACCCGGTGCTAGGATTTCGAAGAGCCCAGCGCCTTGGGGTTGACAGCGGGGGCGTCAGAGAAGGGTGGATAAGCGTAGCGCATCCCTTACCCCGCCGCCGTTGGTGGATGCGGCGCGATTGAGCGTGGTGCTCATCCAGCGACGCTGTCCCACGCGCCTTATCCACCCTACAGAACGGGCGTAGGAGGCCAGCCCTGGCCGCATTGCACCCACATGAGGCCCTATCGGCGCGAGGGCGCGCCTCCTACAGGCGAATTGCCGGGGAGCGGGGTAGGGTAGATAAACGTAGCGCATCCACCTCATGCGTCGATTGGTGGATAGGGCGCAAAAAGCGATTTAGGCACTATCTTTGCCAGAGCACTCGGCGTTGCTGGTTCGGCCCGGATGATGCGCTGTGCAGATGGGGGGCGGCGTTTGAGGGCAGCAACTGTCGTTGCACCTCTCTACGCGGAGCGGGTTTTGCGCTACCGATCGAGCGGATCAGGGAGGGGCAAGCCGGTGCGGGGGGCTGCGTCCCGGGATGCGGTCAAGCGGTGTTCTTCAGTGAGCCGGTGGTGTGTCTCAGAATGCTTGATCCAGCAGACGCCATCCGACGACCCGGCAAGCTTCTCGTTCATAGGATTCCTCGCCGCCAAACACCAGGATGGGGGGTAGGGCATCCTGTCCCGCCAGGGTTTGCCATTTCCGGACGGCTTGTGGCCAGTCGGAGGCAAAGGTGCTGCCGGATTTGATCTCGACCGATTGCAGACCCTCGGGTGTTTCAAACAGCAGGTCGACTTCATGACCGGCGTGATCGCGCCAAAAATACAGGTCAGCCGGTTGACCGGCATTGAAACGCCGCTTGACCAGCTCGCTGACCACGTAGGTTTCAAATAACGCGCCGCGCGCTGCATGGGTTTCGATGCTCGCGGCATGGCGAATGCCCAGCAGCCAGGCCACCAGCCCAACATCGAGAAAATACAGCTTCGGGGTTTTGACCAGCCGTTTGCCGAAACTGCGGTAATACGGCGGCAAACGCATGACGAGAGTGCTCGCCTCCAGCACCGAAAGCCAGTCGCGCGCCGTCACCGCCGAAACCCCACAATCGGCGCCCAGGGCGGTGAGGTTGAGCAACTGGCCGGATCGCGCCGCGCACATCCGCACAAAACGCTGAAATTGAGTCAGATCGCGGATGGCGATCAATTGCCGGACATCGCGTTCGAGATAGGTGGCGACGTAGTTGGGAAACCAGTCCTCCGGCGACAGGTCGCGGTCGTATAAGGCCGGATATCCACCACTAAAGAGCATCGCGTCTAGGGAACGGGGTTGCTGATTGACCCCGGCAATCTCGCCTGCCGACAGGGGTAATAATTCGACGCGCCCAACCCGGCCGGCGAGGGACTGCGTCACGCCGGATATGAGATCGAACTGGGCGGAACCGGTCAGAATGTAATCGCCCATGTGTCTGCGTTCATCGACCAGCCCCTGTACCCATGACAGCAGCGCCGGACAGCGTTGTACCTCGTCAAGAATGGCGCCTGCTTCGAAACGCTGCAGGAACCGGAGAGGATCGCGCTCGGCAAACTCGCGCTCGTCGGGATTTTCCAGCGAAACATAGGGCTTGCTGGCGAATGCGGCCCTCGCTAGCGTCGTCTTTCCCGACTGACGCGGCCCGGTTAAGGCGATGACCGGGAAACCCTTTGCCAGACGATGCAAGGTGTCGATCGCGATACGGGGAATCATCGTGAAAATCGAAACCGTAACTTTAGATTATCAATAGTATCCGCGATTCAACAGGTTGTAAAAGACCTTGGTTTAGATTCTGGTGGTGATGTCCCGCTGGGTCGGCAATCCGGGCGCCTCGCCTAGGTCGTGCCGCTGGAGGCGGAGAAGCCGGCGACCTCGGCGGTGACCAGGGTTGGTCGCGTTCCCTTTGATAAGGCCCGCAAGAGACCTCGATCAGCCGCTTCGCGACTGCTCGGGACGAGCGGTGTCTGGTCGGTCTGGTGGGGGCAACGGGACCGGACCCGACGGAGAGGAGGAACCCAGCCAATGCTGTGCAGCAGCCCCGAGAGTCGCTAGCATGATTTGAGGCTATCCTCTCCTTCGCC
>JAEHCY010000654.1 GCA_016880695.1 Chromatiaceae bacterium
AGCGGGTATTGAGACCGGCCTCCGCCTCCGCCGGCCGCTGCGGGAGGTCGATACCCGCCTCGAGCTTGAGCACCACCTGCCCCGCCTGGGAGACCAGGAGGTAGACCTCCTTACCGGCGCCGAGCAGGCATTCGAGGAGCCGCAGCCCGTACTGGGCCCCCGAGGCCCCGGTGATGGCGAGCGCGATGCGCTGGGCCTCGGGCCGCTTCACGGCCCCGTCCCGGGCCCTGCCACCGGAGCCACGGAAGGCCCCTGGGCCAGCCGCTCCAGCAGCCGCTGGTGGATGTTCTCGAACCCGCCGTTGCTCATTACCAGCACCTGATCGCCTGGGCGCGCCACCTGTGCCACCTCCTCGATGATCACCGCCACCGCCGGCCGCACCCGCCCCCGGTCACCCAACGGGGCGAGCACTGCACTGACGTCCCAGCCCAGATCGGGCGGCGCGTAGAGAAAAACCAGGTCGGCGAGCACCAGGGACTGGGCGAGGGTGTCGCGGTGCACGCCGAGCCGCATGGTGTTGGAGCGCGGCTCGAGCAGGACGATGATGCGCCGATCACCCACCTGGGCCCGCAGCCCCCGCAGGGTAGACTCGATGGCGGTGGGATGGTGGGCGAAATCGTCATACACCCCCACCCCGGCAATCTCCCCGCGCAACTCCATGCGCCGCTTGACCCCCTCGAAACCACAGAGGGCCGCGGCCGCCTGCTCCGGCGCCACCCCCGCGTGCCGCGCGGCGGCGATGGCCGCCAGCGCATTGGTCATGTTGTGGCGACCGGTGAGCCCCCACTGCACCACGCCAACCGACCTTCCCTGCCAACAGACGCCGAACCCTGAACCCTCCGGACTCGCCTCACCGAGGCTCCAGCCGTCAACCCCTGCCGTGCCGAAGGTCTCGCAGGGGGTCCAGCAACCCCGCCCCAGCACCTCCCTGAGTGCCGGGTCCTCCGCAGGGTGCAGGATCAGGCCGCTACGCGGTACAGTGCGAACCAGGTGGTGAAACTGGCGCTGGATCATCCCCAGATCATCGAAGATGTCCGCGTGATCGAACTCCAGATTGTTCAGCACCAGGGTGCGGGGACGGTAGTGCACGAACTTCGAGCGCTTGTCGAAGAAGGCGGTGTCGTACTCATCGGCCTCCACCACAAAGAATGGCGCCTCCCCAAGCCGCGCGGAGGTGCCGAAGTTCTGCGGCACCCCGCCGATAAGGAAACCCGGACTCAGGCCGGCCCGCTCCAAAATCCAAGCGAGCATGGCCGAGGTGGAGGTCTTGCCGTGGGTCCCCGCCACGGCCAGGACCCAGCGCCGCTGCAGAAGGTTCTCCGCCAGCCACTGGGGACCGGAGGTGTAGGGTAACCCGCGGTCGAGGAGATACTCCACCGCGGGATTCCCGCGCGACATGGCATTGCCCACCACCACCATATCCGGCGCCGGATCGAGCTGGGCGGGATCATAGCCCTCCTCGATGTGGATGCCCGCCGCCTGCAACTGGGTGCTCATGGGCGGGTAGACCTGTTTGTCCGAGCCGGTCACCCGGTGGCCCAAGGCGCGCGCGAGCTGGGCCACACCGCCCATGAAGGTCCCACAGATACCCAGGATATGGACGTGCATGTCAGGCTACCGGAAACACCGCATTGACCAGCATATAGCTGAGCAGATTGAACAGGCCCGCGATCAGCACGCCCTGTGCCAGTCGCAGCTCGAAGGCGTGGCGCAGGATGTGCCCGGCCACCAGCAGGCTCCAGCCCACCACG
>JAEHCY010000101.1 GCA_016880695.1 Chromatiaceae bacterium
AACCTGAAAACGGCCGCACGGGCCATCAATCTGGTGCGGATGGTGGACGCCATGAAAGGCGAGGGCGACCCGGGGGTCAGGCTCGACTTCGAGGTCAAGATCAAGCGTGCCGGGCGGGAAGAGGCCATACCCCTGGAACGGCTGGAGGCCCTACAGGCCGGAGACACCATCTGCTGGCGCGCCGTCAATCGGGGATCGGTCCCGTTCGACCTGACCCTCCTGCTGGTGGAAGCCGGTTTCGAGGTCAAGGAGCTGTATCCCGGGGGAAGCCACAATCGCCTTGGAAGCGGCGAGATAGAGGAAAAGTGTCTGGTGGTCAGGGAACCCTTCGGCATCGACCGCATGCTGGTCTTCGCCGTGCCGGCGCGCTTCGGCGCCCAGGCCACCAACCTGAGTTTCCTCACCCAGCCCCCGATCCGCACCCGAGCCGGGTCCGCCCCGATGAACGACCTCGAAGCCATGCTGGCCGAGGCGGCATTCGGCGAAGAGCCTACTCGCGAGGTCACCCGAGGCCCGACCCGCGCCTTGGTCCGCGCTGCGGTCAAGCTGGTGCAATGGGTCAGCCGGGCGGCCGAGGCGAAGAAAGAGCGTGACGACAAGGGCGGGCAGGGCACGCACCCGGCACGCTGAGAGCCTGTGAAAAATTCCTTCCCTCCCCCCTCCGAAAGTGCTTTGAACCTGCTGAAATAAGCGCGACCCAAGGCTGGGACGAAGAAGATGGACCAAGCGAAGGCAAGAGTTGTGCTGCCCAACCGCAAGCAACTGGAACTGCGGCCGAGCGACCTGGAATCGCTGCTGCCCGAAGGGCACCGGGCGCGGCTGGTGTGGGGCTACGTCGAGCGGCAGAACCTGGCCGGGCTCTATGCTGGGATCAAGGCGGTGGAAGGCGGGCCGGGGCGGCCGACGATCGCCCCGGAGATTCTCCTTGCCCTGTGGCTGTTTGCCACCCTGGAAGGCGTAGGCAGCGCGCGGGAGATTACCCGGCTGATCGAGCAGCACGACGCCTACCGCTGGATGGTCGGCGGCGTAGGGGTCAACCACCCTACGCTGTCGGACTTCCGCCGTGTCAACGGCGACTTCCTTGACGACTTGCTGAGCACCCACCTGGCCGCCCTGATGGCGGCGGGGGTCGTCAAACTCGAGGCGGTCGCCCAGGACGGCGTGCGGGTTCGCGCCAGTGCCGGGGCGGGTTCGTTTCGCCGGGAAGAGAAACTCCTGGGCTATCTGCAGGTGGCCCGGCAGCGCGTGGCCGAACTCAAGCGGCAGGTGGACGCGGACCCCGGCGAGGACAACCGGCGTCGGCAGGCGGCCCGCGAGCGCGCCGCCCGAGAGCGCGAAGCGCGCCTCCAGGCGCCCCTGGATCGGCTGCCGGAGTTGGCCGAGATCAAGCCGCGGCAAGGCAAGCCGGCCGAAGCGGCGCGCGCCTCGAGCACCGACGCGGAGGCCACCGTGATGAAGATGGGCGACGGTGGCTTTCGCCCCGCCGACAACCTCCAATATGGGACGGATGTCGAAACCCGGATCATCGTCGGGGTGGAGGCCGTCACCACGGGCAGCGACCAGGGCCAGCTGGCGCCGATGCTCGAACAGGTCATCGGGCGTGGTGGGCAAGCACCGCAAGCCTGGTTGGTCGATGCTGGCTATCCGGCGCACGAGCAGATCGACGCGGTGGCCGATCGAACCGAGGTCCTGGCCCCGGTGCCGAAGGCGAAGGCGAAAGCGGCCGCCAAAGCCAAGGAGGACAGCCCAGAGCCGGCCGTCGACCCGCATGTCCCCAAGCCTGGAGACAGCGCGGCGGTGATTGCCTGGCGCGCGCGCATGGCGACGGAGGAGGCCAAACAACGCTACAAGGAGCGGGCCGCCACGGCGGAATGCGTCAACGCCCAGGCCCGTAACCGAGGGCTGCAACGCCTGCCGGTGCGGGGCCGCGACAAGGTCAAGGCGGTCGCCCTGCTGTTTGCCCTGGCGCACAACCTGATGCGCATCGCACAACTCGTGCCGGAATGGGTAGGGATAGGGACAGGTACGTCCGCAATCCAGGAAATGCCAGGTTGAGGGCGGAACAGGCCTAATCATGAGGCAGATATCCCCTCCGGAAGGTGAGATTCGCTGCCCGCTCGATGC
>JAEHCY010000655.1 GCA_016880695.1 Chromatiaceae bacterium
ATGCTCACATCGACCCCAGGCTACCCTACCGTCTTGAGGGTGATTCGCACCACACCCGGCAGATCCTCATCAACCTGGTCGGGAACGCGGTCAAGTTCACTGAGCAAGGCGCAATCCAGGTGCGGGCACTGGCGATACCCCCTGGTCCGGGTGACGAGCGGGTGTGGCTGCGGATGGAGGTCGAGGATACCGGTATCGGCATCGAGCCACAGGAGCAGGCGCGGATCTTCGAGAGTTTCCGTCAGGGGGGGACCTCCACGACACGCCGCTTCGGCGGCACCGGGTTGGGCACCAGCATCGCCCGCCAGTTGACCGAGCTGATGGGTGGGCGTCTGGGCTTTTCCAGCCAGCCCGCAAAGGGCAGTCTGTTCTGGTGCGAGCTACCTTTCGCGCGCGCCCCATCGCCTGCGGGCATGCCGGAGCTGCCGGCACACGATCTCAATATCCTGGTACTGGCGGAGCAAACCACTTACCGAGAGCTATCGGTGTATTTCCGCGACTGGGGATTGGGCTGTGAGCTGACCGACTCCCTGGAAGCCGCCAGCTCGGCAATCCGGTTTGCCGAGCGCGTCGGGCAGAAGCCGAACGTGTTGCTGATCGAAAGCGGTTTTCTCCCCTTGGACCCCCTGGCTGTGGTGTCTTCCTTGCGCGAAGCGGTGGCGTTGGGCAAGACCTCGCTGGTGCTGCTCGGCGGTCCCGCGGAGCGCCTGCGGGAGGCCGAGCTCCTCGACGCCGGCTTCTCCTGCTTACTCTATACGCCCATCGATAAGCTTCTCTTATACAACGCGGTGCATGCGGCCCAGGCGACCCACCGGATGCCGGACAACGTGGTATCGCTGGTCGGGCACTACCGCGAGGTCCTCGGTGCGACCGGCCAGGAGCTCACCATCCTGCTGGCGGAAGACAACGAGACGAACCAGCAGGTGATCCGGCGCATCCTCGAGCGCGTTGGCCATCGCGTGGTGGCGGTAAACGATGGTGAGAGCGCACTCGATCGCCTGGCCCAGTCAGAGGGTTCGTTCGATCTCCTCATCCTGGACCTGAACATGCCCCGGCGCGGGGGATTAGAGGTCTTCCAGGCCGCGCGCTTTCTCGATCCCAATCGGCCGGTACCCACCATCATTCTCACGGCGGAGGCCACTCAGGAGACAATGGACGCCTGTAAGCGGGCGGGGGTCGAGGCGTTTCTGACCAAGCCGGTGCATGCTAAGACGCTCCTGGAGGCCGTAGCCCAGCTCAACCGACCACGAGCCCCCGCCGAGTCACGCGGCCGCGGCGGTCGTGAGCCGACCCTCTCAGCGTCCCAGGCAGCTCCCCGCGGCCAGCCGAAAAAACCGCTGGTGGACGAACAGAAGTTCCAAGAGATCCTGAGCCTAACCTCGGACCCCGAGTTCTTCCAGGGCTTGATGGGTGGCTTCTCCCGCGATGTGGCCAAGGCGATTGAACACCTCGGCTCCGCGGTGGCGTCTGCGGACTACCCTGGGATGCGCGAGGCGGTGCATGCCTTGCAGGGAACCTCCGCGGAAATGGGTGCCCTGCGCTTGACCGATCTCTGCCTCGAGCTGCGTCGGCTCAAGCCCTTCGACATGGGGTCGGCGAAACCCGCCGCGCTGTTGGGCCAGGTACGCGAGGTTTTCGATGCCACGCAGGTGGCACTCATGGAGGTCTCCCAGCAAAGACGAGACCTCTCGACCTGAGCGCTGGCCAGGCATCCCACCAGCGCTCACCCGAGACCCACCCGCCCCCTGTTAGGCCGCATCGGCATGGAGTCCGTTCTGGCGGGCAACCAACCGTTCCATCATGCGCAGATCCCGTCGCTCGAGCTTGAGCGCGGTGTCGACCCAGATCTCGACGATGTCCAGCAGCTCCTGATAGGCGATCGGGTTGAGCCGATCGCGGACCTGACGCAGCGCCCGAGTTCCATGGCGTGCCCGATTCTCCCGCTTGATGTACTCGTAGACGGCCATCTCGCCCTCGCCGGGGTCGGCCAGCATATCGATCAGCCCCAGGGTGTGGAGCTCCTCGGCCTCGTAGAGGCGCCCGCTTAGGATCATCTGTTCGGCCTGTCTGGGCGTGAGTTTGCGCGACAACAGACTATAGGCCCCCATTCCGGGGAAGAGGTTGAACAGGATCTCGGGAAAGCCCATCCGGGTGCCGCGTTCGGCGATGATCACGTCACTGGAGAGGGCGGTTTCGAAGCCCCCCCCGAGCGCGCTGCCCTGTACCAGGGAGATGGTGGTCAGGTCCTGTCCGAAATGCACCAGATTCGCGTGCAGGGCATCGATACAAGCCCGGCCGTAGCTAAGGAGGCCCGCGCGGTCACGCTGTTGGGCGAGGCGCGCGAACAGGGCGAGATCCCCTCCGAGATTGAAGATCTCCGGAACCCGTGAAGCCACCACATGGTACTTGACACCCGCGCCTGATGCCAATTGAGCAAGAATGCCGCGCCAGGTATTGAGCTCATCGAGGAGTTGGGGTGTAAAGCAGGGTCGCGGCTCGGCATGCATGTAGCACCAGACGACCTCATGCTTTCGATCGTTATAGGTGGTCATTTGCTGGAAGGAACGGCTCAGTGAGTCGATTGCGGTTACGTTCGAAAGTGCCTGTGCGTTCATTTGTTACTCCCCTTCTTCATTGGATGGACACCAGAGACAGCAGACCCTGCCAACACCCACCTGATGACGCGGGCAGGTGTCGACCCAGAACCCTAGAACCAGAGAATCGAAACGAAGGCCGATCACCCCGGGCGGCTCCCTCGGTGATCAGGCTCAGGGCGCCCTTGGCCGCTGCGGGACCCAGGCGCAGGACGCTCGCGGAGCGCCAGTTTCTGCGCACGCGCGCACTAAAATCGGTGGCCCGAAGCGCGACGTTTCGGCAGGTAGCGGTGACCACGGCGCAGGTCGGGGCCAGGGTCGGCCTCCCGCCGCCCGCGAGAGCCTCCCGCGTCGGGGCGATACCCGGTAAAACCCGGCGAGCGCCCGAAAGCCTGGGACCAGACCGGTGCGAGGTGTGGGGCCCACATCCTAGAGAATCAGGGGACGGTGTCTCGGCCACCGAGGGTTCCGGCATCCTTGCTCCCCGCTCCCACTGATTGGTCAGTTGAGCCATGGCGCTGATTACCTGCATCGAGATCCCGAAAAAGCCCGCTGCCGGTGAATTGGCAGCACGAGCGACTCCGCGAAGAATGGATTAGTCACAAGAATACAACAAAATGGCCGACGGTAATGTTACCGTGCCGATGCGGATCTAATGGCCGCTGGCGCGGCCCTTATTGATTGACAGCGCTCACAAAATGGTGTCAGACCTCGGCAAGGTCGCCCTTTTCTTGCAGCCAGCCTCGACGATCGGCTGCCCGGCGTTTCGCCAGCAACATGTCGAGCAAGGCGTCGCTCGCCCCCGGGTCATCAAGGGTCAACCGGACCAGGCGACGGGTATCGGGGTGCATGGTGGTTTCGCGCAACTGCTGCGGGTTCATCTCGCCGAGGCCCTTGAAGCGCACCACGTTCACCTTGCCACGCAGCCGCTCCGCCTCAATGCGGTCGAGTATC
>JAEHCY010000102.1 GCA_016880695.1 Chromatiaceae bacterium
ACCCTGTTGGTCCGATGAGCTGGACGGCGAGGACTGGCCCTGTGGCTTCTCCGGTTGCTGCGGTGGTTCCTTGCGCCTTTTCAGCAGATCCTCCACCTGGGCCTTGTTGAAGGTCGCGTCCTCCATTGCGGGCTCCCGCGCCAGGGCTTCGTCGTAGGCGGCAATGGCGTTCTCGTACTGACCAAGCTTGGCCAGGGCGTTGCCGCGATTGTAGTGGGCATCGGCGGACTCACCCTCGCCGAAGCGCTCCAGCGCCTGGGCAACCTCGCCGCTGCGGTAAAGGGCGGCGCCCTGCTGCATCGGGTCGCGCGCCAGCGCCGCGGCGCGGGCCGGATCCCCCGCCTGGAGGGCGGCGGCGGCCTGCTGATCGCTGCGGCTCCAGAGATCATCCCAGCCGAAGGCAAGGGCGGGGTCCGGTGCGCCCAGGCCGCCCAGGGTGAGCGCCGCCAGGGCCAGTAACCAGCCGCGGCGGAAAGCCAGCGCCGCCAGGGGCAGAAGCAGGAGCACGAGCAACGGTCCGCGCTCATTCCAGCGCTCGCCCTCGATACCGGAGTCCTCGGTGGAGGTGCGCAGCGAGCGGGTGACGGGGGGAAGGAGTCGTTGCAGGTCCTGGTCGCCGGCGCTGATCAGGGCGTAGCGACCGCCTCCGGCCTGGGCCACGGCGCGCAGGGGACCCTCCACCAGGGCCGCCACCACGGGCTTGCCATCGGTGCCGGTGATGAAGCCGCCGTGACCGTTCGGCAGCGGGGCGCCTGCTTCGGTTCCCACGGCCAGCACGGACACCCGATAGCCGCGCTCACGCAGCGCCTTGGCCGCGGATTCGGCGCGATCGTCGGCCTCGTCGGCGATCAGGAGCACCTCGCCCTGGGTCATGCCAGCCTGTATCAGCAGCTCCCCTGCCTTGTGCAGTCCCAGGTCCGCCCTGCCGCCCTGCACCGGCATCAACCCCGGGTCCAGGGCACCGAGCAGCGCGGCGATGGTGACCCCGTCCTCGGTGAGGGGCGACACCACGAAGGCATCGCCGGCGAAGACCACCAGAGCGCTTTGGCCATCACGATTGCGCTCGAGGATATCGGCCACCTTGAAGCGGGCGCGGGCCAGGCGCGAGGGCGGCAGGTCCGGCGTGGTCATGGAGCGCGAGAGGTCCAGCACCATCACCCGGGCATCGCGGCTCTTGAGCAGGGGCGTGGGCTGACGCTCCCAGGCCGGGTTGGCCAGCGCCAGGACGGCCAGGGTCCATCCGGTGGCGAGCAGCACCGCGGGCAGCGGGGAACGCCGGCCCGCCTCGCTCACCAGGTGGGGCAGCAGATGGGGTTGGATCACCCGCCGCCAGGCCGCCACATCCGCCCCGCGGCGCAGCAGGCCCCAGAGCAGCAGCGGCAGTGGCAGCAAGGCCCAAAACCACTGCGGATGCAGGAAGTGGAACGCCTCAGGCACGGCGGATCGACTTCGGGGCGCGGAACCCCTCCGGAAGCGTTGCCGCGAACAGTAGCGCGGCGGCGATCAGAAAGGCCGCCCCGAGCGGCCAGGCGTAGAGCTCCGCCACCGGGCGGAAGCTCTGGGCGTCCCCGGTCACCGGCTCCAGCTCGTCGAGCAGGGCGTAGATGCCCCGCAGGCTACCGAGGTCGCGGGCGCGGAAGTAGCGGCCGCCGGTGTGCTGGGCGATGGCTTGCAGGGTGGCCTCGTCCAGGTCGCCACCGGAGCGGGCGAGCCCGAACAGGCCCACCGCATCGGCGCCGACCCCAATGGTGTGGACGCGCACGCCTTCGGAGGCCGCGAGCTGAGCGGCCTTGAGCGGCTGCACCTCCCCGGCGGTGTTGGCGCCGTCGGTGAGCAGGATCAGCACCCGGTCGCCCTCGGGCCGGTCGCGCAGCTTCTTCACCGCCAGACCGATGGCGTCGCCCAGCGCCGTCTCCTTGCCCGCCAGACCGATGGCCGCCTCGTTGAGCAGGGTGCGGACGGTGGCGCGGTCGAAGGTGAGGGGGGTCTGTAGATAGGCGTTGCGGCCGAACAGGATCAGCCCGAGCCGGTCGCCGCGGCGCCGCTCGATGAAGTCCCCGGCCACCGCCTTCACCGCGTTCAGGCGATCGCTGACCCGGTTACCGAGACGCATATCCTCGGTGGCCATGGAGCCCGAGATGTCCACCGCGAGCAAGAGGTCGCGGCCTTCGGTGGGCAGATCGATGGGCTCGCCCACCCACTGGGGGCGAGCCGCCGCCAGCACCAGCAGTGCCCAGGCGAGGATGGCCAGGGGCAGGCGCCAGCGAGGTGCGCCGGAGCCCTGCGCCAGGGCGGGGCCGATGGCCCCGAGAAAGGGCAGGCGCACCGCCCGCTCGCCACCGCTCGGGGCCCGGGGCAAGAGTCTCGCAGCCACAAGCGGCAGCGGCAGTGCGCCAAGTGCCCAGGGCCAGGCCAGATCGAGGTTCACAGGTTCCGCCTCACCCAGGCGTGGGCCACCTCGAGCAGGGGCGGCAGGGCGAGCCTGCTTTGGCGCGCATAGGGGGCCTCCGCCAGGGGGCGGCCCGGCCCGGTGCGAAAACGGCCGTTGCCTCCGGTGCGGTCGAGAAACTCCAGCCAGGCCTCGCCGGCCAGGGACGCCACCTCGCGGCGGGGGAAGCGGGCCAGGGCAACCCGCTTGAGCAGCGCGGAGACCTCCGCTGC
>JAEHCY010000656.1 GCA_016880695.1 Chromatiaceae bacterium
GACGAGGGCCTCTGGCATGCGCTCGGTGGAAATATCGAAGTGTTCCAGCGCGCGCTGCGTCTGCGCGCCCCAGAGACGTTCGGCGGCAACCTCAATGGCGCCGAAGGCGTCGTACTCCGTTCGCGTCGCGCTCACGGCGCTCTTTCGGGACTGGCCCACGTCAATTGGCGAGCACGTTGGCAATATCGCGCTTGTGCTCTTCCTCCTGGATCAGAATATCCTCGAGTACACGCCGCAGGCCGTATTCCTTGAGCGTCTCCGCCTGGGAAATGCGTTCCCTGTATCGGGTGATAGCGTTATCTTCTCCTGCCAAATCCTGTTGGAGCATTTCCACGCTGTTGTCGGAAATCTCCCGCTTTTCCACGTCCACGGTCGGAGTGCCGCCGAGAAAATCGATCTGCTCAGACAGCATCGCTGCGTGCTGCATCTCCTCTTGGGCGTGGATCAATAGTTCCTTCTGTATCGAGTCGAACTTGGCACCCGTGATCGTCGCCGCATGCTGGACGTATTGAATGGCGGCGGCGTATTCCCATTCCAGGTCCTTATTCAGTTCAGCCAATAGTTTCTTGCGTGAATTACTCATCATTTTCCTCCGGTCTTTAACCAGATATCGGCCTATACCCGATGGCAGACCCATCGGTTGCCGTTGGGTTCATCGCTATTTCGCGCTACAGCACCTAAAGCAGTCTCCGCCTTCAATAGAGAGGCATCATGGGCCGCACGGAAATGCCATGCAGCAGGATGGAGAGGGTCGTCGCCGCCAGCGTGATGGCTATGATCCGTTCGGCCAGCGGCTCGGGCAACCCAAGGTAGCCGCGTACATCAGGTGGTAGATCGCGCCGATGCCCCGGAAGCCGAACCAGGCCATCATCATACGCCGGTCCTGGGAGGCCAGCGCGCCGACCCGGTTCAGTATAGGCCGGAGGTCAAGGGGGTCGGCAACAGCTCGTCGACGGTGCCAGATCCCCCACTTCCACCTTGGCTCCCACCCCGCCCTCGACGACGGCTCCCGAGAGGGGTTCAGGAAAAATCGGCCTGTCGGTGGCCCTCAACCGGAGGGCGCTCTGGGTGCTGGTCGGCGGCGGGACGAGTCGGGTTCGTGCCGGCCGGGGCTGACAATCTCTCCCGGCTCGGGCAAGCTTGCGCGCCATGAATGCACCCCCAGACCCCAAGGACCTGCTGCACCGCATCTTCGGCTTCCACGAGTACCGCGGTCAGCAGGGAACCATCGTCGAGCATGTAATCGGCGGCGGCGATGCCCTGGTCCTGATGCCCACCGGCGGGGGCAAGTCCCTGTGCTACCAGATCCCGGCCTTGGTGCGCCCGGGGACCGGCATCGTCATCTCCCCGCTGATCGCCCTGATGCAGGACCAGGTGGCAGCCCTGTGCCAGAACGGGGTGCGTGCCGCCTTCCTCAACTCCAGTCTGGCCCCGGACGAGGCGCGCCGCATCGAGCATGCCCTGGAGGCGGGCGACCTGGACCTGCTCTACATGGCCCCGGAACGTCTGGTCACCCCACGTGCCCTGGACCTGCTCTCCCGCGTCCCCATCAGCCTGTTTGCCATCGACGAGGCCCATTGCGTCTCCCAGTGGGGGCACGACTTTCGCCCGGAATACACCCAGCTCAATGTGCTGGCAGAGCGCTTCCCCGGCATCCCGCGCCTGGCGCTCACCGCCACCGCCGACGAGCCCACCCGCAACGACATCCGTGAGCGCCTGTGCCTCCAGAACGCCCGCGCCTTCGTCAGCGGCTTCGACCGCCCCAACATCCGCTACCACATCAACCAGTTCAGCGACGCCAAGCGCCAGCTCCTGGCCTTCCTGCGCCAGGAGCACCCCGGCGAGGCCGGCATCGTCTACTGTCTGTCACGCAAGAAGGTCGATGCCATCGCCGACTGGCTGGCAGAACAGGGGATCAAGGCACTGCCCTATCACGCCGGGCTCGACAACCCGATCCGCAAGGTCCATCAGGAACGCTTCCTGAAGGAGGACGGGGTGGTCATCGTCGCCACCATCGCCTTCGGCATGGGCATCGACAAACCGGATGTGCGCTTCGTCGCCCATCTGGATCTGCCCAAGAGCATCGAGGCCTACTACCAGGAGACCGGCCGCGCCGGGCGCGACGGTCTCCCCGCGGACGCCTGGATGGCCTATGACCTCCAGGGGGTCATCACCCTGCGGCAGATGATGGACAAGTCCGAGGCCGACGAGCGTCATAAGGCCATCGAGCGCGGCAAGCTCGATGCCATGCTCGGGCTGTGCGAGATCGTCACCTGCCGGCGTGAGGCCCTGCTGCGCTACTTCGACGACCACCTGCCGGCCCCCTGCGGCAACTGCGACAACTGCCTGACCCCGCCGGAGACCTGGGACGGGACCCTGGCGACCCAGCAGGCCATGTCCGCCGTGTACCGCACCGGCAGCCGCTTCGGGGTCACCTATCTCATCGACGTGCTGCGCGGGGCGGAAGACGCCCGCATCCGTTTCAATGGCCACGACCGGCTCCAGGTCTTTGGTATAGGCAAGGAACTTGAGGTTGGGCAGTGGCGTGCGGTGTTCCGCCAGTTGATCGCCGCCGGGCTCATCGGGGTGGACGTGGAGGGGCACGGTTCCCTGTTCCTGACGGAGGCCGCCCGCCCGGTGCTGCGCGGGGAGACCCGGCTCAAGCTGCGCCGCGACCGACCCCAGCCCAAGGCCGGCCGGCGCGAGCGCGGCGCACCCAGGCCCGGCCTGGCCGGAACCCTATGGGAGGCCCTGCGCGCCAAGCGCCGCGAGCTGGCCGAAGCCCAGGGGGTACCACCCTACGTCATCTTTCACGACAGCGTCCTGCAACAGATGGTGAACCAGCGCCCACCAGACCGCGACCGCTTCGCCCTGCTCGAAGGGGTGGGGGCCAAGAAGCTGGCCCAGTATGCCGCCGACTTTCTGGCGGTCATCGCCGCCCACGCCCCCCCACCGCCCGCGATCGGCCTGACCGACACCATCACCGAGACCTGGGAGCTGTGGCGCCAGGGCCTCGGCCCCCAGGCCATCGCCGAGCGTCGCGCGTTGACGATCGGGACCATCCACGGCCACCTGTCGGAGCTGATCGCCTCCGGGAAGCTGCGGCTGTCGGAGGTCGTCAGACTCCCCCCGGCGGAGTTGGAGCGCATCCGCACCGCCATACTGCCGGAGCTGCACGCCGGCAGTCTGAGCCTCAAGCCCGCCTACGAGCGCCTGGAGGGGGTCTACGACTACGGCCTGCTGCGCTGTGTCCTGGCGGGGATGCAGTCCCCGGATGCCCATGACGACCTCTGAGCCCGGGGACTCGGGCGGGTCTCCGCCTGGCCCGGCGCCCAGGCCCTGGTACCTGTATCTGCTGGAGTGCGAGAACGGGCGCCTTTACACCGGCATCGCCACCGACCCGCATCGGCGTTTCGCCGAGCACGCCGCCGGGCGTGGGGCCATGTTCACCCACATCAACCGGCCTCTGCGGCTGTTGGGCTGCCGCGCCTATCCGGATCAGTCGCTGGCCACCAAGGCCGAGATCGGCCTCAAACGGCGGGATCGCGGCGGCAAGCTGACCTGGGCCCGGGAGAACCCTGCCCTGTCGTCTTTGGAAGAAGCGGTTTAGCGGGTGGTCGGCGGCGGACTCCGTGCCTGCCCTAGAATCCCCCCGAACCGCCTTTAGGCAAGGGCGGGTTCCGGGGAACGGTATCCTTATCTCTCGCGGTTTGCGGTTGGCAGTTACGGATACTTTTACCGGAATCCCGCCTCC
>JAEHCY010000657.1 GCA_016880695.1 Chromatiaceae bacterium
CAAGCTCTATGGTAAGTAGCGGAAGCCCCAGCTCTAAACGGAAAGCGCGATAGTTCTGAGTCCGCCTTGTATAACCTACCGGATTGTAGAAAGATGTGACAACCCAAAAGTCTCTGTCACCCATACTCGGCCCGCTCCGCACCCTGACCCACGTCGCGGCTGACCTAGGTTACCTTGCGGGGTCAAAAAATAATTGATTAGCGTCAATCACCATCATACCTGAGCATAGGAACCCCAAACCGCAATCTCCGTCCCTTTCACCCGGGCCCGGGCAATTCGTGTTGCAACCAGGGCTCAGGCCCTAAGAGCGCTGGAATCCGGCACCGAATGCTGGGACTCAGATACCAAGAATCGCATGTCGAAGTGCCGGCGTCGACCTGCGATACTATTCATAACAAGGCCGTAAATACCATACCAATTGTTTCTCGCTGATCGGATCCTAAGAGGAGACGCACTTGCACCTAACATGCTCCATCCTGACCTCGCTACAGACTGCTTGGGACGATGTAGGCTCTAGCGATTTCCTGAAAAGATCGAGGTGGATCGTGCTGCTCCCGGATGAAAGCAATGGCCTGCTTGATGCCTTCTAGCCGGCGAGCCCCAGCCACCAAGTAGCGTAATATGATCTCAGAAGCCCCCATCCGCATGAGCTGGAGCGCGGTCCTCCGATTCTCCAGATTTCCCACCCCTCGGGACATCAGAATAGTAAGACCTGATAGCTGGATGAGATCGCTATCCAGCATTACCGGCCTCGAGCCGAAACCAAAGGGGATGCAGTGGACACCAGGGCGAAGTACTTCACTATTGAGCCATAATGAAAGCGTATTTCCCGAAGATCCGTCGAAAACAAGGTCGCACCCCTTGTCAGAAAACACGCGACGCATGCCGCACTGGATATCCTTTATCGATTCCCGGGGCTCAGGGCCACCGTCGGAAACATCTCGATAGGCAGCCAATTCTTCAGCCCGCTTTGTTGTTAAGGTGAGTGTTTCGATGGCATTTGGGGACATCTGCCGAATTGAGGAGAGTCTGTCAGGGGCTGTGTCCGCAACGAGGATTCTGGCGTCCGGAGAGGACTGGAGGAGAAGCCAAGCAGCGAGATGCCCAGCGTAACCCGCGCCGATCAATAGCATGCGGCGCTTGCTCAACGTTTCCGGGTGACGTGTCATCGCGTTACGAACGTCCGCGAGCAGGAAAGCTAACATATAGGGCAACAAGTCCTGCTCGGAGGGCAAATCGCCGGCTTTGAAACAGACCTCGCAGGCAACGCGTGGAAGGGCGCAGAAGCGGGCAAAGGTGCCGTCCGGGGCGTGGTTTCCGTGGCCGAGGATTCTTCCCTCACCGAAATCACACTCGGTGTAACGATGCAGAACACCGCAGGCGTGGCACTCCCTCCGTTGACACGGTAGGTGTCCCATAATGCTTACATAATCACCCGGTTGAATATCGCTGTGGGAGCCCGCCGCGGCAACGACGCGGCCGACACCTCCATTGCCGAATACAAAACCGCCATCGACAAGGAACTCCTGTATCCTCGGATGCAGAGCGTATGGGTGCGAGGCGAGCCAGAAGCTTCCGTGGATGGGAACGAACAACATCTCGACCAAAATCTCACCATTGATCAGAGGAGTTAGGGGCTCCTCGACAATATCCGTAACGAGCGTCTTGTGCTGCGCATCGCTCAACCTGGTCCGGATTTTCTGGTTGATGATTACCGAAGCTTTCATGCGGGCTTCTTTGGCGAAATAACTCTTCGTAGTTGCGGTTGCTATCGGCCTGAAAGACTGGGCGCAATCAGTACTTTTTTGTTGCCTCTTCGAGAGTAATCTTCGGCGTGCGGAATGTGGCAGGCCCTATGGCTTCAGCCGCGCGCACATCGAGGTAGATACGGCTACGAAATGGCTTATCGGCTTCCAAACGAATCAGCTTGGTAGAAAGGAGATAGCAATCGTCAGACCTGGCGGTCAACCAGTGAATGTTGTTCTGATAGTCGGAGACGCTGGACCAGGATCCGGTTCTCGCATGTGGTTCATCGAGAGTCTGTCGAATCACCATTTCCTCGCCGCGATCTTCAAGGCGGTTGAATAGGCGTACATGGAACTCACCAGAAACACAAAGAAAGGCCGAGACCATGCTGCTGTGGCCATGAGGTGGGATGCTGCGCCCTTGTCGGACGTGTGCCAGCTTGGTAATCAGCACGTTGGATGGTTCGAAGCCTTGGCGTTGATCCTGTGAAGGCAGATGCCCTATCGGTATGTCGCAGAAAATTTCGCCTTTGACGCCGAGATCCATCGTCGCCATCTGGCCTGCCAGACGAGGTAGGTTGATTTCGCGCAGCAACCGCTCGAGAGGGGCCTCACCGAACAGTTTGCCCATACCTTCCTGCCACTGAAGGGGAGAGATCCGGCCGGTACCGAGGTTCTTCGAAAGCCGGTCGACTGAACCGATCCAACCGGTAAACGGGTCGGTGCGCATATACTGTTTTTGGCTTTCAGCTTCAGCGTCTTACCAACGGCAAGGGCCAAAGGCCTTTGGCGCCGATAACGCTATCAGGTCACGGAGATTTGTGCCCATGCTGGTCGTGTCCGTATTCAATGGAGGCACCAAGCGACCTCCGCGTTGGATGGGTTCTCCCTCAGGCGCCATCGTGACGGTGTTGCGGCGACCACGCGGGTTGAGAGAGGCTCGCCAACCTGGAGAGTTCCCACAAAGAGAGCGCATAGCCAGTAATGGTGGGCTGGGGAAGGGAGCGGGAGCTTCAAACGCGCCTTACACCGGACACCGAGCGCTTTGTCTGCGGATAGCAGATCCAACCGAGAGGCTATGCAAACGAGTAAAAATAGCATCGAAGATGCTTTCAAACAAGGCTGGCGCTGGCACTTGGCAGCGGTAGCTTGGTTTCTAGCGGAGCCGCTTCGCGGCCCGACGGCGGCAAGGCGGTTTTCGGGAAAACCGCTGTGTGCTCCTAAGATCTTCGTTTGCGGCTCGCAAATGGCATTAAGCCGCTGCTTAGGTCGAACCAGCTGGGGACCCGTTGTGCGATCCCGCAATCGCAGGGTCGGGTCACGAGTAACTGCCGATAGCGGTGTCACCCTTCGTCGTCCGTGTTGCGGTCTGGAAGAATCGGATCTTCTCGTGGTGGAGGCGTGCGAAGCCGCCGTTTACGCTAAAGATGCCGCAGTGGTTAAAGGAGGTCGAAACCTTAGTGGCATAGGGGCCGTAGCAGCCTTCGCACCCTCCGCACCCTATATTGTTCCTCCCTGCTCCGCTCGGGGCGCGGTGCGGTCCTTGTGGCAAGCCTTTCGGTACTGATGCCAGAGTCTATCGCGCTTGCCTCCGCTCGTGGCTTAATCGGCGTGGCAGGACCGGGAGTCTGCGCTGCCGTGCGCGGGCCTGCATCCGCCATTGGGGCATCTGCTTAACTCTTGGGGACCCACCTGGAGGTTGTCGATGCCTAGGCTCGCTCAAGGCATCATCGCGCTGTTGCTGATCTACACTGCCGCCTGCACGGCGGTCTTCATCCTCCAACGCAAGCTGCAGTACCTGCCCGACGCGACACCGATGCCACCGCCCGCGGATGCCGGTCTAGCGCGCGGCGTTGCCGAGGAGTTGACGAGGAGCCAATGCGCGCGTTTGTGCGTGGTGCCTTATCGTTGCCGCCCTGAGGTATCTGCATGCGCGCAGAACAGCCCCCAATTGGTCCACAATTGCCACTTGATAGCCGAAGTTTGGCCATCAACTGCTCTGACGGCGGTTACGCTCGGGCAGAAACCGTGCTCAGGATCGTAGCCCGCTGACGCAGATTTCCCCCGTCGTCTCTGACACAATACCGCACAGGGTCCTCGCCCCAAGGCTTGGCCGGCGAGGCATTGCAAATACGCTCAGGAGACCTGGTTCATGAAAGTCCTCATCCTCGGTGTGAACGGTTTCATCGGCCATCACCTCTCCCACCGCATCATCGCCAGCACCGATTGGGAGGTCTTCGGCATGGACATGCAGTCGGAGCGGGTGGGGGATTTGCTGGAGGAGAAGCGCTTCCACTTCTGCGAGGGCGATATCACCATCAACAAGGAGTGGATTGAGTACCACATCAAAAAGTGCGATGTGGTGCTGCCGTTGGTGGCCATCGCCACGCCGGCCACCTATGTCAAAGACCCCCTAGCGGTGTTCGAGCTCGACTTCGAGGCGAACCTGCCCATCGTGCGGGCCTGCGTCCGCCATCGCAAGCGGGTGCTGTTTCCCTCCACCTCGGAGGTCTACGGCATGTGCCCCGATCCGGCATTCCACCCCTACGAGTCGCCGCTGGTGCTCGGCCCCATCACCAAGCCGCGCTGGATCTACTCCTGCGCCAAGCAGCTCCTCGACCGGGTGATCGCCGCCTACGGCGACAAGGAGGGGCTCGACTACACCCTGTTCCGGCCCTTCAACTGGATCGGCTCGGGGCTCGACAGCCTGCATGCCCCCAAGGAGGGCAGCTCGCGGGTGGTGACCCAGTTCCTCGGACACATCGCCCGCGGCGAGCCCATCAAGCTGGTGGACGGCGGGCGCCAGCGCCGCAGCTTCACCGATGTCTCCGACGGGGTCTCGGCGCTGATGCGCATCATCGAGAACCGCGCCGGACAGGCCAGCGGCAAGATCTACAACATCGGCAACCCCGCCAACGACCTCTCGGTGCGCGAGCTGGCCGAGCTGATGGTGGAGATCGCCCGGGCGTTTCCCGAGTACCGGCGCGGCGCCGAGCGGGCGGCGCTGCTGGAGGTCTCCTCCGATACCTACTACGGCAAAGGCTATCAGGACATCCAGACCCGGGTCCCCTGGATCGGAAACACCTGTGAGGAGCTGCAATGGGAGCCCAAGGTGCCCATCCGGGAGGCGCTTCGCAACATCTTCGAGGCCTATCGCCACGAGGTGGCCGATGCCAGGGCGCTGATCGACGAGGCGGACTGATGGCAGCACCCACCCTCTAGCATGGCCGTAGCACTCAAGGTCGATGTGGACACCCTGCGCGGCACGCTCGAGGGCGTGCCGGCACTCCTGCGCCTGTTCGACGAGTACCGGGTCCGCGCCACCTTCCTCTTCAGCCTCGGGCCTGATCACACCGGTCGGGCGCTGCGGCGGGTGTTTCGGCCCGGCTTTCTGGCGAAGGTCCGGAGAACCTCGGTCACCAGCCACTACGGCATCAAGACGCTGCTCTACGGCACGCTCTTGCCGGGGCCGCATATCGGCCGGCGCGCGGGGGAGATGATGCGCTCAGTAGGCGCGGCCGGGCACGAGGTGGGTATCCACTGTTACGACCACATCAAATGGCAGGACTTCGTCGCCCGCCGGGATCGCGACTGGACCCGGCTCGAGATGGAGCGGGCCGAGGCGGCGTTCGAGGAGGTTTTCGGTTTCGCGGCCAAGGTCCACGGGGCCGCGGGATGGCAGATCAATGCCCATGCGCTCGCCCTCGAGGAGGAGATCGGGTTCGACTATGCGAGTGATGTGCGCGGCAGGTTCGCCTTCCGTCCGGATCTGCAGGGCCGGGGGTCACGGTGTCCGCAGATTCCCACGACCCTGCCCACCCTCGATGAGCTGATCGGCCGCGAGGGCATCACCGAGCAAAATGTCCACCAGTACCTGTTCGCGGAATCGCAGCGCGTCCTGCCCCAAGGACACGTGTATACGCTGCACGCGGAGCTCGAGGGCATGAAGCTCTTGCCGGTGATGGAGCGGCTGCTGGTCATGTGGAAGGGATCGCACTGCGACATCCAGACGCTGGGCGACGTCTACCGTTCCCTCGACCCCACACGTCTGCCGGTTCACCAGGTGGGTTGGGCAGAGATACCGGGTCGATCCGGCTATCTGGCCGTCCAGGGCGCACCGGTGCCCGGCTTGAGGACCGCTTCAACCTGACGTCGAATCCGGGGCGCACCCGTCTCGCTCCGCATCGCGCGGCCACCTCCGGACCCAACCCCCTAACCTGGAGCTGGCGCAGCGGGGCTGCTAGGATACCCCCTTCGCGGTTTGGCGCCGGCTGCCGTGCAGGCGGGTGTCTCTTGTCTTGGCCATGTCATCGAGGATTGGGTTTGCGGGAGTGAGTGTGCTACTGGTGGTATCGGCGCCCTCCGGGGCGGGAAAGACGAGTCTGCTCAAGGCCCTGCGGGAACAAGACCGCGGCTTGGCGGTGTCGGTGTCGCACACCACCCGCCCGCCGCGCCCCGGCGAGGTGGATGGGTTCCACTACCACTTCGTCTCCCAAGAGGCGTTCGACCTTCTCGCCGCCCGCGGCGGGTTCGTGGAGCACGCCGAGGTTTTCGGCCGACACTACGGAACCTCCGAGGCCGAGCTGCGCGGCCGTCTCGACGCGGGACAGGACCTGATCCTGGAGATCGACTGGCAGGGGGCTCGGCAGGTGCGCACCCGTTTTCCGGAGGCGGTGACCATTTTTATTCTGCCGCCTGATCTGTCAACACTCGAGCGCCGGCTGCGCGGGCGCGGGCAGGACAGCGACGAGGTCATCGCCCGACGCATGCGCGAGGCCCGCGAGCAGGTTTCGCACCATCGCGAGTACGATTTTCTGGTGGTCAACGACCAGTTCGATCAGGCGCTCGCGGAGCTCCGCTG
>JAEHCY010000658.1 GCA_016880695.1 Chromatiaceae bacterium
AGCTTGCCGCCCATTACGAACCCGGGCCTGACCTCTTCGATGACCGTGTCCGCCGGGCAGTCGGGATGGTGAGACACGGCGACCGCCTCGTGGATCTCCGGGTCAAAGGGCTCACCCACCGTTCGAATCCTCTCGACACCGTTCTTTTCGAGGACCCTCAGCAACTCCTGGTACACGATCTCAATGCCTTCGAGGATTCCGGTCCGGTCGCCTGCATCCCTGGCGGCTCGGATGGCCCTCTCCATGTGCTCGACCAGGGGGAAGACGTCCTCGAGAACCTTTGCCTTGCCGATTCCCGAAAGCTGCTCTCGCTCGGCTTCGGCATGTCTCTTGTGATTGTCGAAATCGGCTCGCAGCCGGATGTAACGTTCCTTCCAGTCCTCGGGCGGCGCTTCCGTGCGAACCGCATCCTTTTTCCGGACAGGGACCTGGTCCTCCTGCACCACCTCTTTGTCCGCATTTACGGGGCCTTCGTCTTCCCAGTCCATCTCGCGATCGACCGCCAGGTTCGTCCGGTCCCGCATGGAAGGTCCGGGAACCCCCCTGCCTGATCCGCCCCTGCGGTAACCGTATTCATCCGAAGAGCGCGGAGTACCGCGCAACGAATAGCGTGCGTCTCTTCTCCGGAGATCTTCCGGGACGCCTGTCGTTATAGGGATTCTCATTTCAGGTCTCCTTTCCGGATTGCGCTGCGCCCACTAGAACTTCCCCGCCCGCGGGTCGATCTCGATTTCCCTCAACGCCTCGAAGATCTTCCTCGCCGCTGCATCCGGTGTTCTCGGCACGACGATCTGTGTGTGCGCGTACATGTCGCCTCTGATTCCACCTTTCGGGTCCGGTACGCCTTTTCCCTTCATACGGAGCTTCGCTCCGCTTTGGGTTCCTGCCGGGATCGTGAGCGTGGCCTTTCCGTCCAGGGTGGGCACATCGACCTTGGCCCCCAAGGCGGCCTCGCCTATGGTCACCGGAAGATCCACGTGCAGGTTTCTCCCTTCCCGACGGAAATACTTGTGTGGGGTGACGTGGATGCGAAGGAAGAGATCCCCGGTCCTTCCATCCGCGCCTGCCTCTCCCTTCCCCGGGATGCGCAGCCTTCCCCCATTGTCGACTCCAGGCGGGATCTTCACGGCCAGGCTTTCCACGCCTGCCGACCTGCCTGTGCCGCCGCAGCCGGTGCAGGGCTCCGTGTAGATCCGCCCTTGGCCGCTGCAGGCGTTGCAAACGACCGTGAAGTCGGTTCCCGCGTTGGCCACCTGCTTCCTGCCCTTGCCGGCACAGGATGTACAAGCACTCGACGGACCCGTTCGATTCCTTCCCGCCCCCCCGCAGGCAGAGCAGGTTCCGTTCCGCTGCAGGGAGATCCGGTGGGTTCCGCCGCTGATCGCGTCTTCGAAGCGAATCCCCCCTGCACAAGCGCATCGAGAAGCAGTACAACCGGATTCTGCTCGGTACCAAGGTCACCGAAATCAAGGCCCAGAAGAACGGGCTCAAGGTCAGCTTCGAGGGCAAGGCCGGCAACGACAACGCCGTCTACGACAAGGTGCTGGTGGCGGTGGGCCGCCGTCCGAACGGCCATCTGATCGGCGCCGATCGGGCCGGGGTGAAGGTGGACGAGCGCGGCTTCATTCCGGTGGATGCGCATCAGCGCACCAACGTGCCCCACATCTTCGCCATCGGGGATGTTGTGGGTAACCCCATGCTGGCGCACAAGGCCACCCATGAGGCCAAGGTGGCGGCAGAGGTGATCGCTGGCCTGCCGGCCCTGTTCGACCCCATGACCATCCCCTCGGTGGCCTACACCGACCCGGAGGTGGCTTGGATGGGACTAACCGAGACCGAGGCCAAGGCCAAGGGCATTGCCTACGAGAAGGGCGCCTTCCCCTGGGCGGCCAGCGGGCGAGCGCTTGGCATCGGCCGCGACGAGGGGCTAACCAAGGCCCTGTTTGATCCCGAGAGCAAGCGCATCCTGGGCGCTGGGATCGTGGGGCCGAATGCGGGTGAGCTGATTGCCGAGGCAGTGCTGGCGCTGGAGATGGGCGCAGACGCCGAGGACCTCGGCCTCACCATCCATCCCCATCCGACCCTTTCGGAGACCCTGTGCTTTGCCGCCGAGATGGCCGAGGGGACCATCACGGATCTGTTGCCCCCACGCCGGCGCTAGCCCCCCCGACACCTGTCGTGGCGGGTGCCGCGACAGGTGTTTCTGCATTCAAGGGGGGCGTGAGTCACCTCGATACGGCAGCCGCAGGGGTGCTTGCCCCCTCCTTCGACCGGCTCAGGGCCGACGTCGATTCCGCCGCTCTGCTGCGGACTACTCGGCAGGATCGGTGCTCATTGGAATGGTTGAGATCCCGGTTCATCCCGAGCAGCCGCGAAGCGGCGGATCGAGGGTTGCCCGGAGCCCGGCTGAATGGGGGCCAAGTGCGTCCAACTACCGCTTCCAGGTACAGATCGTTGCGCGACCCGCTCTTCGCCACTCCTCAGCGGCCGCGGGAGGCGAGATAGTCGTGGGACTGCATCTCGGTCAACCGGCTCAGTAACCGCTCGAAGGGGAAATCATTGAGCCCCCCGGCGTACAGCTCACCGAGTGGCACCGCCGCCGACACCACCAGCTTCACCCGCCGATCGTAGAACTCATCGACCAGGTGCAGAAAGCGCCGCGCGGCCGAGAAGTATTGGTCGGTGAGCAGGGGGATGTCGGAGATCAGCACGGTGTGGAACTCCCGGGCAATCTCGATGTAGTCGGCGGTGGCGCGCGGCGTATCGCACAGGGCACGGAAGTCGAACCAGGCCACATCCTTGCCGAGCCGAACCAGGGGGATCAGCCGGTGATTGACCTGGAGACTCCTGGCTTTCTCCACATGCCCGGCGGTGAGTTGGTGGAAATACCGCTCCATCCCCGCGTCGGTCGCGGCATCGGTGGTGAGAAAGTACACCCCCGCCTGCTCCAGGGTTCGCAGTCGATAATCGGTACCGCCATCGAGCTCATACACCTGGGTGTGGGTCTTGAGCAGCTCGATGGCGGGCAAGAAGCGCTGCCGCTGCAGGCCGTGGCGATAAAGCTCATCGGGATGGGTATTGGAGGTGGTCACCAGGGTGACGCCGTGCCGGAGCAGGGCCCGGAGCAGGCCATCGAGGATCATCGCATCGGTAATGTCGGTGACCACAAACTCGTCGAGACAGAGCACCCGCATCTCGCTGCAGATCTGATCCGCCAGGACCTCTAAGGGATTGGGCTGGCGCGGGAGACCGGCGAGGCCCTCGTGAATCTCGCGCATGAAGTGATGGAAGTGCAGCCGACGCTTTCCCGCCATGGGAAGCTCGTCGACAAACCAGTCCATCACGTAGGTCTTGCCCCGACCTACCCCCCCCCAGAGATAAAGGCCGGTGATCGGCTGAACCGGCACCGACCAACGGGAGCGCACCTTGCGGAGCCACTTGCGGGGCCGCGGTGACTGCCGCGGTGCGGAAAGCAGGCGCCCATGCAGCTTCAGGAGCAGCCCGGCGGCCTCCGCCTGGGCAGGATCAAAGGCCGCGAATGGGATCGCCGGTGGTGGGTTCTGGGCGGATAGGCTGGTCATGGTTCCCCGATTGCTGCGGTGCAGCATTGGCGGATCATAACCCTTTGCAGCCCAACGTCAAGCGCGCCTCCCGGTGCCGCTGGACTCGGATTACCAGACCAGATCGTCGGGGATGGGGTGCTGAGCGTAGGGGTCCGCGTCGTCCCCCTTGTTCTGGGGCTCATTGAGCAGGACCAAGGCCGCTGGGTAGCGTTGTCGGATCCGCTCGGCGATCTCCGCCGCGACCAGATCATAGCCCCCGCGGTAGCGCACGATGGCGGCAGCCCCGGAGGCCAGGCGCTGCTGCAGGGATCGGGTCACCAACAGCTTCTTCAGCACCTTGCCATCGGCGAAGTGATAGGGGAGCTCTCCCCCTTCGCGGGAGATGCGGTGGCTTTCAATGAGCTGCTCGATCTCCGCAACCAGCGCCTGGCGCTTCGCATCCTCTTGGCGCTGGCGGTTAAGCGCCCGGTCACGCTCCGCCTTCTCCGCCAGCGCGCGCTGGGTTTCGGTCTTGATGGCTTCGGTCGGGGTCACCCCGCTGTGACGCTGCACCTTGGAGGTCTTGCGCTTGTCGGTCCGCGCCTCCTTCGCCTTCTGTTGACTGACTATGCCCGCTTTCAACAACTGATCCCGCAGCGACTCTCCCACGGCGTCTCATCCTCCCCAGTATGGCCACTCACGCCACCCCCACCGCGGGGGCATTGGGATGATGTTACGTGCAGGGTTTCTCCCGGCACAAGCAACTTTCCGTCGAGCGCTGAAGCTGTTTGTGCCCACCCTCGCTTGCCCCTCGATTGTCGGCGCGGCAAGCCCGTACGGGGCCCGAAGCTGCAGTTGCGGGTTCAACGCCGATCGATGCGGCCGCTAACCCATCTGCGGCCAGCGTCATCCACTCCCACCAGGTTGGGTGGGCAGGTTGTGGGTGCCAACAATAACCGGTACGCGCTTCGCGCCCATTGTTTTCCGACATTCAGGCGCCCCATTGGGCATCGCGCAATCCTTCGGGTTCGAACCCGCGTGGGCACAGAAACCGTGCCCACGCTACCTTGGCTGCACCAAGCCTGCGCGATCGCCGGCATCGACCTGTGTACTCTGCAGCGCTGGCGGGCCTGGTAGCAGCGGGCATTGGCCAGCCCGAGGCCCAACGCCCGAGCCCTGCCCACGCCTTGAGCCCGGCGGAGCACCGAGCTCTGCATGGCATGGGGTATAGGCCCCGTCCCCCTCGGAGAACTCTTTCGGAAGACATGCAGCGGAACCCGTCCAGGGTTCCGCCCTAGGCGGGCTACTCGGCCCCTTTACGCTTCGGTGTCAAGCCGCCTGCACCACGAGGCGGTGTTTAAAGGGCGGAGGGGGTCGACCAAGCTTCTGGAGACTCTCCAGGTGGAGATCCAGCGCCTCGCAGGCGTTGGCAAAGGCCTCGCTCAAGGTGTCCCCGCTGGTGATGATCTCCGGAATATCGGAGAACTCGACCGTGTAGGCGGGTTCTTCCGGCCGGTAGTCGATGCGGAACACGTAGTCGCGGTAAGCGTGCGTGGTCGTCATCATAGCCCAAGGACCTCCAGCAACCGTCGGATGTCTTGCGGGTGGCAGGCTTGTGTCCGCCGTGGGGACGGACAACGGTGAGCATCTTGCTATCCGAGCGGTGATAGGTGCAGTGGCTGCCACGTTGGTTGAACAGTACGAAACCCTCCGCGCGAAGCAACCCCTCCAGCTGCTCGAAGCGGATACTGCCCGGCGAATTGCGCATCTTCTCCACCAAGTTATCGCTTCGGGTCATGCTGATCGCCTTCCAGGGGAAGGTCGGGCGCAGAAAATCATACCCGAACTACCTGGCTCCATTCCCCCCGTGGAGTGGGTGTGTTGTGGGTGGGTACCCAGGGCCCACGCGGGGCCCGGTCAGGCCCAGGATAATCGCTACGCGCTCCACGCCGCTCATCTTCGGAGATGCAGGTGTCCGTCGCAGCGGGCATCGCGCGAGGCGATTAGCGCTGTGCCTCAGCTACGCCCGCCGGCCTCCCTCAAACCGACCGATTTGGCGGTTTCATGGGCAAAGGATAAATATGTGTACAGTGATAACGATTTTATTTTCCTGGGCAAGATCGTCGAGGAGTTGTCCGGTATGCCTTTGAATGAATACGTTGAAAAAAACTTTTAC
>JAEHCY010000103.1 GCA_016880695.1 Chromatiaceae bacterium
GTCCGCGACCTGTTCGTCGGCAACAAGCTCTGGACCGGTGAAGTCCGGGCGAAGGGCGGCAAGGCCTTCGATCTGCGCGACATCAAATCCCCCATCATCCTGTTCGCCTCCCTGGGCGACAACATCACCCCGCCGCAGCAGGCGTTCAACTGGGTGGCGGATGTCTATGGCTCCACCGATGAGATCAAGGCCCGCGGCCAGACCATCGTCGGGCTGCTGCACCAGGATGTCGGGCACCTCGGCATCTTCGTCTCCGGTCGGGTGGCCAAGAAGGAGCATGCCCAGATCGTCTCGGTGATGAAATCCATAGAGGCCCTGCCCCCGGGGCTCTATGGCATGAAGATCAACGAGGTGCACGGCAAGGATGGCAAGCTCGACTATCAGGTCGAGCTCATCGAGCATCGGCTGGAAGATGTCGTCGCGCGCCTAAATCGCCTCAAGCGGGCCGATGAAAAGCCCTTCGAGGCGGTGGCCGAGGTCGCCGAGTTCAATCAGCGGGCCTATGAGCTGTTCGCGCGCCCACTGGTGCAGGAGCTGTCCAACGAATACACCGCCAAGCTCGGGCGCGACTTCCATCCGTTGCGCTTCCAGCGCTGGGCGATGTCCGACCTCAACCCCTGGCTGCAATGGCTCGGCCCCGCCGCCGAGCTGGTCCGCTCCCAGCGCCAGGCCGCCAGCCCCGACCAGCCGTTCCGCCAGATCGAGGGGATGCTCTCGGAGCTGGTGAGCGCCTCGCTCGACTACTATCGCGATGTGCGCGATGCCACCTCCGAGGCCCTGTTTTTCCAGACCTACGGCAACCTGTTCTCGCTCTATCTCGCCGACCAGCGCGAAGCGCAGGCGGAGCAACTCGCCCCGCCGAGCGACCCGCGGGCGCTGCCCTTCGTGCGCGAGGCGCTCGGTGCCATCGCCGAGGGAGGTTATGCCGAGGCGATTGCCCGTGCCGGCTATCTGCTCGCGCGCAAGGGTGAGTCCCTGCCCCTTGAGCGGCTGGAGCTGCGCCAGGAGCTGCTGGAGGAGTATCGGGACCTGTTGCCCGCCATCCCCCGGGACGCGATGCGGCGCATCCGCGGCGAGCAGGAGATCGTTTGTCGCTACGAGCCCGAGCGGGCCATTGCCACCCTGCCAACTCTGCTACAGGACCCCGCCGAGCGCCAGCGCTTCATGACCCTGCTGGGTCGCTTGGTGGCCGATCCGCGTATCCTGGCCACCGGGCCCACCGCTGCCCAGCGCGCGATGCTCGCCCGCATCCAGGGGGTGCTCGGTACGGGTGGCGGGGTTCTGAGCCCACCGCAGGGCTAAGGAGGCGCCGGGCTGGGCGCCGGGCGTCTTCCAGCGTCGTGATCGTTTGCACAACCCTAAACCGAAAGGGCCGACCATGGACTCCTACACCAATCAGACCTACGACGAGATCCCGGTGGGGGCAACCCTGAGCCTGTCCTGAATACCCTTGACGACCATGCAATAAAGGGATCTTTCTTCCTGACCGGGAATTTCCTCAGAAACAAAAAATATTCAGCTGTCACAAAGCGGATAATAACCGGAGGGCATTACGTCGGACCTCACTCTGACGGCCATCTCCTCTATATCCCGTGGGAAAACCGTGACACCCTCCTGGTAACGAAGGAGCAGTTCTACACTGACCTTAAGAAAAATTGTGAGGAACTAAGAAGGGCAGGACTGAAGAAGCAGAGACCGGAGTATTTCCTGGCGCCATATGAGTGGTATAACAATGCAATAAGCCGGTGGACTGCCGGGACAGGCTTAACGCTTGTAAATCTTACACCGGGCACTGGCACGGGAGCTGATTATACTACCCCGGGGATGAAAAACTACAGGACATCTGAGGAATTAATAAGCAGGCTTTACAGCTTTGAGGCGAATTCGCCTGACGGCCTTAACGGTGCCCTGATACTGATCCACCCCGGCACAGACCCCGGACGCACCGATAAGCTGTACCTCAGGCTGAGTGAAATCATTAAGTATTTTTCAGAAAAAGGATATACATTTAGTAAGTTATAATTACACATGGCAGCACAGGATAAAAACCGATCGCCCTGGACTTGGGTTCCAACCCTCTATTTCTATCAGGGTATTCCCTACAGCATTGTGATGATCACATCAGGTCTCATTTACAAGACCATGGGCATTTCCATTGCCTCATTTGCGTTCTGGACCAGCCTGCTATACCTGCCCTGGGCCGTCAAGCCGCTCTGGAGTCCGTATATTGATGTA
>JAEHCY010000659.1 GCA_016880695.1 Chromatiaceae bacterium
GACGTGCCGTTGGCCCTGCTCACAAGGATGGCGGACGTGCCGGAGGAATCGCTTCGCGCCGGCCTCGTCAGGTTGCGGGGAAGCGAGTTCCTGTACGAGACGAAAGTCTTCCCCGAGCGGGAATTCTCTTTCAAGCACGCCCTGAGCCACGAGGTCGCCTACGCGAGCCTCCTCCAGGACCGACGGCGTGCCCTTCACGCTCGCATCATGACGGCGATCGAACAGCTGTACACGAGTTGTCCATCGAGAAGGCCTGCCTGGCGATCACCGACAACCCCCGCCAGGGCAAGAACATGTTCGTGCTGGGCATGCTCTGCTACATCTATTCGCGGGACCTGGAGCAGGCCAGGGAAGAGATTGCGAATACCTTCAAGCGCAAGAGCGAAAAGGTCATCGCCCTGAACCAGGCGCTGTTCGATGCCGGTCAACAATTCGCCCATGAGCACCTCGATTTTCACTACCAGGTACCGCCCCGCCCCGAGGCCGAGACCAAGGGCAAGCGTTTTATTGTCACCGACGGCAACGACGCCCTGGGTCTGGGGGTAATGGCTGCGGGTATCGAGCTGGTGGCCATGTACCCGATCACCCCGGCGACGTCCGCCTCCCATTACCTCGCGGAGGTGTTTCACCGGGTAGGCGGCTTTGTACACCAAGCCGAGGACGAGATCGCCGCCATCGGCTTCGCCATTGGCGCGTCCTATGCGGGCAAAACCGCCTGTACCATCACCTCGGGACCGGGCCTAGCACTAAAGACCGAGCTGCTGGGGCTTGCCGTCATGGCCGAGATTCCCCTAGTGCTCGCCGTGGTCCAGCGTGGGGGGCCCTCTACCGGGCTGCCCACCAAGGTGGAGCAGGGCGATCTGCTGGCCACACTGTTTGGGCAGCCGGGAGACTCTCCGAAGGTCGTAATTGCGGCGACAACGATCGAGGAGTGCCTGCACTTCGTTATCATGGCGCGGCGTCTGGCCGAGACATTTCGGACGCCGGTGGTGCTCCTGACCGACACCAATCTGGCCACCGGGGTACAGCCCTATCTCCGACCCGAGCCAACCGCGGACTGGCTGGCACCACCCATCGACCAATCGGAGTGGGACGAGTCGATTCCCCCCTACGACTGGGACCCGGAAACCGGCCTCTCCCCGCGCCCGATCCCCGGCATGCCCGGGGGGCAGTACGTCCTGACTGGACTGGCCCACACCACCCGCAGCAAGGTGGCCTACGACTCGGACTCCAATCAAAAGGGCTGCAGCATGCGCAGCCGAAAGCTAGCCGCCCTGGCCAGCACCCTCAAGCCACCCAAGGTATACGGCGACGCGCAGGGCGATCTCCTGGTGGTGGGCTGGGGCTCGACCCTGGGCGCGATCGAAGAGGCGGTGGACCGGGCCCGAGCCCAGGGCCACAAGGTCTCCTCGCTGCAACTGCGTTTCCTCTCCCCCCTGGAGCCCGGTCTGAAAGAGATCTTCCAGGGTTTCCGCAAGGTCATGACGGTCGAGATCAACTACAGTGACGACCCAAGCGCCCCCCTGATCACCGCGGAGACCCGCCGTTACGCACAGCTCGCCTTCCTCTTGCGAGCGCATACGCGGCTGGACGTTGACTGCTGGTCCGTGGTTATGGGGCATCCACTGCAGCCGGCGATGATCCATAACGTCCTGCTCCAGCGCCTCGAGACCCTGCAGAATGGGGGGAACAACTAATGTTTGGACTACACGCCGATTGGTCCCTCGAGGTGTTCGAGCGCTACTTCACCATCGGTGACTACGCGGGCGGAGAAGCACGCTGGTGTCCTGGGTGCGGCGATCATGGCGTCCTCACCGCGGTGCAGCGACTCATGCGCGACGAGCAGATGATTCCCGAGAGCACGGTCGCGGTATCGGGCATCGGCTGCTCCAGCCGCATGCCCCATTACCTGGGAACCTACGGTTTCCACGGCCTGCACGGCAGGGCCCTGCCCATTGCCTGCGGCATCAAGTCCCGGCGTCCGGACCTCGACGTCTGGGTAGCCACCGGCGATGGGGACTGCTTCTCCATCGGCGCCGCCCACTGGATCCATGGCATCCGCTACAACATGGACATGGTGGTCATGGCCTTCGACAACGCCATTTACGGCCTGACCAAGGCCCAGACCTCGCCCACCAGCCCACTCGGGTTCAAGACCAACACCCATCCCTTCGGCGCGATCATCTCCCCCATGAATCCGTTGACCGTCACCCTGGGGATCACCAATGTCTCCTTCGTGGCCCAGGTGGTGGACTGGAACCCGCCTATGCTCTACGAGGCCCTCAAGGCGGCTCACCGCCACCGCGGAACCGGTTTCGTGCGCATCATCCAACGCTGTCCGGTCTATGCGGACTCGGTCAGCAAGGCGCTGCAGGGCGACCCCTCTCGTTTCGTGCTGTTGGAGCACGAAAACGGCATTCCCCTCGATAAGAGCGTTCAGCGTGCGTTTCCCAACAAAGTGAACCACGATCCCGCGAATCTGGTGGGGGCCTTCGAGCTGGCTCGGGACGCGACTCGACTTCCCCTGGGCCTGCTCTACCGCAACCCGGATGCGCCCTGTTACGAGGACTTCTCCAGTCGCGGTGCCGATATGACGCCGGAGCAGAAGCTCGCGCGCTTCTCCGCCGTGCTTGACACGGTCACAATCTGAGAATCTTCGCCCAGCAAGCGCTGTGCGGGAGCAGCCGTCGGAAAGCGGAGTCGAGGGGAGCGATATCAGTATGAAAAGCACAGCGATAGGCGCCGAGGGATCCCGGACCCAGATCCTGCGAAGCAAATCCGAGCGGGTACCCGCCCTTCCCGTGGTGGTCAAGGATGCCAAGGCCACTCGGGAGCTGATGTTTACCCTGCGCCATTTCCATCTGGGTGGTCCGGCGGCCAAGGAAAAACTCGAGCAGGTGGGAGACGACGTCCTCCCGGCCCTGCTCGATGCCTTCCGCGACACCTCCCGCCTGCGCTACGACTACCCTTTGTTTCTCTTCCCACCCGCCACCGAAGACGATACCCAGACGCCGGAGGGACTCGCCCAGCCGGCGTCGAAATGGCTCCACAGCGCCACGACCACCTTTGCGCCCGGCGACGACGCGGCCCGTGTCCTCAAAGACCATCTGCCCTGGATCGAGCACTGGATCCGCCAGCGGCTTCAGTCCACCGATGACGCCGTCGCGGCGGTGCCCTTGCTCGCGGAAGCCGGCCAGGCGTTACAGGATCACCTTGGCCTCGACAAAACAGGCGCAAAACGTCTGGCGGAGGATCTCGACCGCTTAGGGACCTCGGTACCCGAGGGCGGACTGCTGCTGGGGTACGGCCGCTACGTTGCGATTCAGCTCCTGATCCACGCGATTCGCAGCCGGGCCATTCCCCGCCGTGCCCGTTTCCGCGCCCTGGTCGAGACCTGGGTTCGGGGACTCAGGGAGCTGTTCGAGATCGAATGGGGCAAGTCGGACGAGTCCATCGAGCCCCGTATGGCGAGAGATAGCGTCGGACCCGCGGGTATTCGATTCGATCCCCTGGCCCTCTCCACCGTCATGGATCACTCGCGGGGCACGCGCTCTATGTCCGCCGAGCGCCGCGAGC
>JAEHCY010000660.1 GCA_016880695.1 Chromatiaceae bacterium
CGAGACTGATCAGCCGATGCAGCCGGCGTCGCGCGGGGCTGACAATCGTCAGGTGACCCAAGGTGGGTCGCCTGCGATCCGAGCTCATCCGTCGAGTCGGCTTGGAGCGAGCGCGGCCGGTAATCGTCAGGTGACCCAAGGTGGGTCGCCTGCGGTTCTGCGTCGCCCAGCTGTGCCCTGCGTGCTTGGACCGAAAGAGCCAGACGAGCAACGCCTGCCAGCGCTTCGCTGTCGCTCAAACCGACTGTACTAGCCCGCTGTACCGCCTGCACTGCGCTCTCTAGCAGCACCCACTGCTCGCGCGACAACTCCAAGGTCACGCGCAACGTCTCCCGGCTGGTCCATTGAGTACGCATCGGTGCGTCCGCCTCTCGCTCCCCTCGCCGGTTCGACAGCGCATGGCTGGCCTCTCGGGTGGCCGCTACCCGCCGTTCGAGCGAGCGCATGTCGAGCTCGCAGGCGAGTTCGAGCCAGCCCCGCTCCGTCTCGGCGGTAGCCACCCGTGTGACTTCGCGCACGCGGGAGTAGGACAGCTCACCGGCCACAAAAGCCCGTTCGACCCCGGGCAACTGCCGCAGCGCACGACCAACCCTGACCCGTTCGCGCGTGTCGCGCGCACTCAGACCAAAAAAGCAGCGCGCGGCCTCGAACTCGTCGTCGTAGGCGCCGAGCTCCGCGTCTCGTCTGCCATGCACGCGGTCCGCCAGGTCGGCCAAGTAACGACAGACCAGCCGCTCGGTACGACGCTCGGTCCCAAGCAGTCGTCGGATTTGCGCGATCAAGTCGGCGGTGGGAAGCCCGGGACGGTAATCGCTCCGGTCCGAGACACTGGCCTCTGCCGACCTCGCGTCGCAAGTAGCCCGGCTGAAGCCGTCAGCCCCATCCGAGGCCTCGTTTGTGGCAACGGCTTCCGCGCCAGTGTCTAGCGGGGCTCCGCCCCAGCCCAACAAGGCGTGCTGTGGCCTGAGAGGGTTGTGGCGATCTGCAGGCACGGAGCCCCGCGTTGACAGTCGGCAGTCTTGAGTTGGTAGTCAGCCATCGCCCTGCTCTACCTTGGCACGGAGAGCGTGAAGCATTCGGGCAAGTTCGTCGATTTCGGCGGCGATAGGCTGATGGTCTTGCGGCGTCAGATAGCCGAGGTCCGACGCCAATAGAAGCAGGTACTCGGTCTCAGCCGGGGACCCCTCGGCAATGTTGAGGAAGCGGGCGTAGTCGGCGTTGGTCTGCCGCTTGGTGCCCTCGACGATGTTGGTCGGCACGGAAACGGCGGCTCGCCGCAGCTGAGAGCAGAGCCCAAACCGCTCGTCGGCCGGTAGGGTGGCCGCCAGCCGATAGACGGCCAGGGTCAGGGCATGAGCCCTCTGCCAGACCCGAAGCTGCTTGTACGGCTGCATGGTGTAGAGGCTCCAACCCGGTAAATAGCCGCACGATGGCGGCGGGGGTCGATTGACCAGGTCCCGAAGGACACAATCCGGGCTGGAGCCGGTCATGAGCCTACCACACAGCGTCGCCGAGGTACTCAAGAGCCACGTCACCCTCGAATATGAGGGCATCGATCGGATGTACCTCAACGCCTACGTGCCGAGGCTACAGACCGCGGCCGGCGTGGCCGCGTTCTTTCGGCATCACCGGGCGCTTCCCTTTGCGTCATCTGCGCTGATGGCCCCGATGACCCGAGTCTTCGTCCAGCGCATCGAGCAATTCGTTCAGCACCACCGACTTCCGGTCGTCCAGTTCGCCAAAGGACAGCGCAAAGACGACGTGACGCAGGAGTATCTGGGCCGGTTCACCCAAGATGAAGGCGTGTTGTTCGTGGGCAAGGCGCAAGAGAAAGCCTGGGTGTTCCGGACCGAGCGTCGGCACAACCCCGCCACCGGCGCGGCCTATCCCTGGATCGTCAGGAGCTCGGCCTTGGTCAACCACTACTACTTCTACTGCGTCGACCGGGACTTCGGTCCCTTCTTCCTCAAGTTCTGCTCGTACTTCCCGTACACCGCCAAGCTCTGCATCAATGGCCACGAGTGGCTCAAACGCCAGCTCGACCAGCGCGGTATCGGCTACGTCCCCTTGGACAATGGCATCCTGTCGTGCGATGACCCGCGGCGCCTTCGCCAGCTCGCCGATGCTCTGGACGCCCGTAAGATAGACGCATTGCTGCGCCGGTGGCTCCAGCAGTTGCCTCATCCCTTCGAGGCCCAGGATCGCGCTGCCGGCTATCGCTATGACCTGTCCATCTGGCAGGCCGAGTTCTCACTGACCCAAGTCCTGGATCGCCCGGTGACAGGCCGCATCTTCTTCGAGGAGGTGATCCGAGAGAATTTGGACATCGGTCGACCTGACCGGGTCCAACTCATCTTCGACCGACGGATTTCCAAGACCACGCCGGGGCGCTTTCGCACCCGCGTCATCACCGAGGGCGTCACGCCCACACTTCACGTCAGCTACAAACATTCAGACATCAAGCAGTATCATAAGGGAAACGAAGCCCTTCGCACCGAGACCACCGTCAACGACACCCGCGACTTCGGCGTTGGCCGCCGCCTGGAAAATCTCCCGCAGCTGCGCGAGATTGGCTTTGCTGCCAACCGACGTCTGCTCGACGTCCAACGAATCAGCCACGACTGCGCCATCGGCGAAGACGCGCTGCACCAGCTGGAGCATCCCATTGTCGTGGACGGTCGACGTGCGTCGGGGCTCCGCCTTTCCGACCCCCGTGTGCAAGCTCTGCTCAGCGTCCTGTTGCTCTACTTCTTCCTGCCGCTCGGTTTCGCTCACCGCGATCTGCGTCCCCAGCTCGCGGCTTTCCTCGGGCTTCCTCTCGCCCAGATGACAGCTGGCCGGATGACCTACGACCTCCGACGCCTGCGCCTGCACGGGCTCATCCGACGGATCCCAGGCACCCACCGCTATGAGCTTACCCAGTCCGGTCTGCGCACCGCCCTGTTCGTCACCCGAGTCTACGGCCGCCTGCTACGACCGGGACTCTCCAAGCTCGTGCCGGTGGCGCCGGCGGTTCCTCCCCCCATCGGAGCACCGCTGCGCAAGCTCGAACAGGCTCTCGACCAGTGGCGTGAAGGGGCGAAATTTGCCGCCTGATCCCCGCCGGACTCCCAACCCACAGCTGTCGACCACCAACCAGCGGCATCAAATGGAAAACTTGACGCAACTTGATCGACTTTTATGCCAATGAGGTGGCTAGGAGGGAACGGCGCAATCGGTTCGTCCAGCC
>JAEHCY010000661.1 GCA_016880695.1 Chromatiaceae bacterium
CTGGCTGGCCGAGGGGGTGCTTCTGGTTGAGACCTCAGTGCCGCTGACGGATCGGCATGGGGGTTTTCCCATGGCCGATTGGCTGCGCTGGGGGCCACAGAGCGAGGTGCTCGGGGGTGGATCTTTCGGGCGGTTGCTGTTTCTCGATACCGAGACCACGGGCCTTGCCGGCGGAACCGGGACGCTGGTGTTTCTCTGTGGGTTTGCGCGTTTGGGTGCGGAGGATTTGCAGATTCGCCAGTACCTGCTCGCCGGGCCGGCCGCGGAGCCCCGTTTTCTCGCGGCGCTGGAGGGAGAGCTCGGCGCCGGGGAGACCCTCGTAACCTACAACGGCCTCGGGTTCGATCGGCCGCTCCTCACCGCGCGCTTTCGTCTCAACGGTCGAGGGGACCCTACGGCCTCCCAAGCCCACCTGGATCTCTTGTCCGCGGTTCGGCGCGCCTTTCAAACGCGCTGGCCAGACTGCCGTCTGGTCACCGCCGAGCGTCGGTTTCTGGGTCTGCATCGCGCCGATGACATCTCGGGTGCCGAAGCCCCCGGGGCCTGGCTCGCCTTCCTGCGGCAGGGAGATGGGTCCCGGCTGCCGGCGGTGCTCCGGCACAATCGCTGGGATCTGCTGTCACTCGCCGCCCTGTTGCCGAGGCTGTGTGAGGTCTATCGGCAACCCGAGAGCCACGGTGCCTCGGTGCTGGCAATTGCCCGTTTCCTGGCCGGGCGGGGCGAGAGCCACCGGGCCTATGCTTTGCTCGCCTGCAACCCATCGACCCTCGAGGCCGAGGGACAGCTTCTCCTGGCCCGCCTGGCGCGACAGCGGGGGGACCAGGCCATGGCGGTGCGGATCTGGACCGATCTGGCGGACCAGGGAAGCCCCGCGGGGCTCGAGGCGCTGGCCAAGTATCATGAGCATGTGCGCAAGGACCCAAGCACCGCCGCGGGGCTGGCCCGCCGCCTGCCTGCGAGTGAGGCCGCGCACCGGCGGCTCCAGCGCCTGGAGCGCAAGATGGCGCGCGTGGGGGAGCGGGACTGATGCTCGGCCAGGGGGATGTCGATGATGCTGGCCGACGGGGCCGCCGTTGCGGCACACTAGGCGGCGCCTCCGGAGAGGGAGGCATTCCGGAGTCCGGTCACCATGAGTTATGAGCTGCCCATCGCCCTGACCCTGCACCTGCTCGCGAGCATCGTTTGGGTTGGCGGTATGTTCTTTGCGCACAACGTTCTCCGCTCCGCGGTCAACGAGCTGCTGGCCCCGCCGGAGCGGCTGCGCTTGATGCTGCGCGTGTTCGACGGGTTCTTTCCCTGGGTGTGGGGCGCCATCGTCACCCTGCTTAGCAGCGGCTTTTGGATTTTTTTCCGGGTTTTTCACTCCCGTGCCGGCCTCTACGTACACCTGATGATGGGGCTCGGGCTGATGATGACGGCGGTGTTCCTGTTTCTCTGGTTGCGGCCCTACCGGGGCATGAGGCGGTCACTAGACCAAAACGATTACGCAAGGGCCGCCCTCGAGCTCGGCCTGATTCGCCGCCTCATGCTGGTGAATCTGACCCTGGGGCTCCTGGTGGCGGTGCTGGCCGGCGCACGCTGGCCGGCGGTGTTTGGCTGAGGGGTATGAAAAGTTGTCTCCTCGCCTCTCGTAGGGGAGCCTGAACCTCGATACGGGCGCTCCGCTGCCTATCGGGGCGAACGGCGCCTGACCGAACGGGGCGGCAATCCACGCCGGGGTAAAGGCTGATCGGTAGGCGCTTGGCTGGTGGGCGGCTAAGCGCCGGTCGTCGGTGTGGACATGAAGGTCATCGCGCTTGAGCGCAGCGACGGTGGCTCCAACCGGGCGCGCGTGGACAGTTTCTCGCCGGATTCAGTAAAATTGGACCCGCTGACC
>JAEHCY010000662.1 GCA_016880695.1 Chromatiaceae bacterium
CGGGAATGATGCGGGCCAGCATGGCGCGCACCGTATCGCCCATGTGCAGGATCTCCATGCGCACCCGGTCCAGGGCCAGCGAGGGCGTGGTCAGGAGCGTCTCCTCCAGGTACTTGGTGCGCACGATGACCTCTTCTTCCTCGGTCGGCTTATCGGGAACCAACCACTCCACCAGACGCGCGAACTGGGAGGTGAACCAGACGAAGATCAGGGTATTGGCCACGTTGAAGAAGGTGTGGGCGTTGGCGATCTGGCGCGGGGTCTCGGCGGCCATGCGGGCGGTACCCGTGAGGTCCGGGTGGGCAGGGGAGATGGCGGTGACGAAATCCGCGATGAAACCGATCAACGGCAGCCAGATCATGACCCCGAACACGTTGAAGGACAGGTGTACCAGGGCGGCGCGCACCGCCTCCCGCGGTTTGCCGATCACCGCCAGCAGGGCCGTGGCGCAGGTGCCGATGTTGGCGCCGAAGGCGAGCGCGATGCCCGGCCATGACGATGACGATGCCCGTGGTGACGGAGGAGGACTGGATCACCGCAGTGACCAGTGCACCGGTAAACACGCCCATGAAACGGTGACGGTCAGCTTGGCCAGCAGGTTCCTCATCCGCTCGCCGGCCACGGCTTTCAGTCCGTCCTCCATCTGCATCATGCCGAAGAGAAACAGGGCGAGGCCGCCGAACAGCTCGATGGTCATCATGCCCCAGTCGAGGTTCGTGTCGCCCGTGGTGGCGGCGAGCACCGGCCCAGCCCCCACGCCGAGCAGCAACAAGAGCAGCATCCGCTGGCCCAGGGAAAGGTTAAAAAACCAGAGGTTGTGCATCAGCAAATCCTCAACAGTTTGATTTAACTTGCGTTGCCGTGCCATTGGCCGCCCCACTGCGGCAGCCGGGGGCCGATCGGTGGCGAGCTGTAACCGGTTTTGCACCGGGCGACAAAGCGCGCCGGAAACCCTTGCCTTCGTGCGCCGGGGTGTCAGCGGCCCGGAAGACCGAGCCCAGCGGCCCAAACCTCGCTGGCCGCACGGGTGATATCGAGCACACCCTGGGGATAGAGACCGGTGAAAAGCAGGATGAGGGCCAGGCTGGCAATCGTCAGAAGCTCGCGGGGCACGAGATCCGCCGCCTCTTCCACCACCGCTCGCCGGACCGGTCCGAGAAAGGCCCGCCGGAACAGGGATAGGAAATAGGTGGCCCCCAGCACCAGGCCGAACAGGGCGGCGAGACCCGCCCCGGTGTGGCGCTCCAGCACACTCAGCAGAATCAGCAGCTCCGCGGGAAACCCATTGGTCCCCGGTACCCCCATGGCCGCCAACCCGAAGAGAAAGAAGAACGCCGTTAGAAGCGGCATGGTCTTGGCCACCCCGCCCAGGCTCACCACATCGGTGGAGCCGGTTCGGTGGCGCAGCATTCCGGTGAGGAGAAACAGCCCCCCGGCCACGACGACGAAGTTCAAGAGCTGGAATAGCGCGCCCTGCAGGCCCTGCTGGTTGAGCGAGGCAATGCCGAGCACCACCAGACCCACGTGGCTGAGGCTGGAATAGGCGAGCATGCGGCGCAGATTGGTCTGCGCCATGGCGGCGAGGGCGCCGTAGAGGACACCGGTCACACCGAGCCCGGCGAGCAGCCAGTGGAGCTCCTGGGCCGCGTCCGGTGCCAGGGGGACTGTGAACCGCAGGAGCCCATAGGCGCCCAGCTTGAGCCCGGTGATCAGGGCCGCCACCGCCGGGGGACCCTCGGTGCTCACCACGGGAAGCCAGGTGTGCAGGGGAATCACCGGGATCTTCACCGCGAAGCCCAACAGGAGCAAGAGAAACACCCTCATCTGCACCCCATCGGGCAGTGGCGTGGCGAGCAGCTCCCGGTAATCCCAGGACAGACCCGCGGGGATAGCGAGACCCTCCACACCGGCGTGGTTGAAGCCGAGGAGCAGGAAGCCGAACAGCAGCGGAACCCCGCCCGCCAGCATGAACAGGGTGTAGTTGACCGCCGCGTAGCGCCGATTCGGCCCCACCCCCCAGAGGCTGATCAGAAAGTACAGCGGGATCAGGGTGAGCTCCCAGAATAGGAAGAAGAGGATGAGATCGAGCGCGCAGAAGATCCCCAGGGTAGTGCTCCCCAGAAGCAGGAGCAGCGAGTAGTAGAGCCGCGTCATGCTGCGGATGCTGTTCCAGGAGGCCAGGATGACGCCGATGCAAAGCAATACCGTAAGCGGCAGGAAGAGCACCGAGATGCCGTCCACGGCCAGCAGGTAGTCGACGTTCAGGGTGGGTATCCAGCGGGTTTGCTCCAGCAACTGAAAGCCCGGCTGGGTGCTGTCGAAGCGAACCAGCACGGCGAGCGCGATCGCGAGGTCGGCGAGCGCCGCGATCAGCGCCAGCCAGCGCGCCTTGCCTGGGTCGGGCACCAGCCAGATCAGCAGGGCGCCCAGAGGCAGCGTCAGGAGCATCAGGCTCAGGAGCGGAAGGCCGCCCGGCACGCCCTCAGTCATCGATGATGGTCCCTCGCGCTTGGCTCATGGGGTAC
>JAEHCY010000663.1 GCA_016880695.1 Chromatiaceae bacterium
ATGAACACGCGCTCATCGATGCGCTCGGTGCCCAGGGCCTTCTTGGCGGCCTCGGCGACGATCCATTTATAGGATTCGCCGTTGATCATGATCTGCCACTTGCCGGAGCGTACCGGCTTGCCGCCCTCGACCAGGGGCTTGCCTTCGTCGCCCGGTTGTTTCCAGATCGGCAGGCCCCACTCCTCGAACAGATGTACGGAGTCGTCCACGTGCCGGCCCAGGTCATAGGCCAGGTCGTCGCGGGTGATGCCCATCAGGTCGTTGGAGACCATGCGGGCATAATCGGCCGGATCCTGCTCCGGGCCGATGTAGGTGTTGATGGCCGACAGACCCTGGGCCACGGCGCCCGAGCGGTCCATGGCGGCCTTGTCAACCAGTTTCACTTTGAGGTCAATGCCCTGCGCCTTGGCCTGATCCAGCCAGGGGCCCAGCTCGAAGGCGGCGCCGCAAGCACCCATACCGCCACCGATGAGGAGGATATCGACCTCTTCTTCGATGATCTCCGGATTACCGAACTCTCCTGCCATGTCTCTTACCTCGAATATGAATTCAGCGACAATTTCGTGGGGGGCTGAACCGCTATTTGCGGATCAGTTGGCTTGCGTCGGCGGCGTGCAGACCGTCGGTCCCGATGGTGAAGAAACCCGCCTTTTCGATGTTGGCGATGTCGGCGCTCGGCCTGCCACCATAGGGGTCGATGGAGCCTTCGGGAGTGGTGCGGATCGGGAACTTGAAGCGCTTCATGGTGCCGTTGCGGAACTTGATGGTCCACATGATGGAGTCGGTGCCGCGCAGCGGCTGCACGGAGGCGCCCATGGGGACGACGTCGGCGTAATGACGGCACTCGATGGCCTGCTGGGGGCAGATCTTGACGCAGCTATAGCACTCCCAGCACTGCTCCGGCTCCTGGTTGTAGGCCTTCATCGCCCAGCCGGTATCGGAGCCGTCCTTGTCGAGCTTCATGAGGTCATGGGGGCAGATGTACATGCAGGCAGTCTTGTCCTGGCCTTTGCAGCCATCGCACTTATCAGTACGAACGAACGTTGGCATGGTGCATTTCTCCTAGTGTTTCACTGCAGTGACTGGGGCCGGGCCGCCTGATGGCGTTCGGCAATCGCTCGTTTCCAGTGGACTTGCGTCCGCCGAAACTCTCTGCGCACGTCCCTCAAGGTTGACCCGCTTGATCTTCCGCGTCCGGGTGTCGGTCAAGCCCCGTGGGCAGAGGGCGCAACCGACCTTTGGGGGTTCTTGGGAGCTGGGTTCGTGGACGCACGACAATACTGATTCATAAGCGAAAAAGTCAAAACAGTTTTTACGGAGGGGGCATAAGAAAAGCTTATTAGCTGGTTCTAATAACCCCGGGCGAGTAGGACTTAGGCTAAGCCGCAGCCGCGATAATGTGCCCTTACCAGAGATTCCTTGGCGTTTGGGGCATTTTCCGGCCAGCGGCAATCCCGTCGTCCCGCGCATACGCCCGCAGGGGATTCTGGCCTGAGCCATAGCCTCAACACTTCGCCGGATTGAGCGCTCGTCCCACCTTGTGCCAGCATCTTGCGATCGCCGGCGGGCGGTGCCACCGTCTCGCGCCTGTCACCCTGTGACCTCTGAGGAATCACGCGCCGATGTCATCCCTGGCCCTGCCTGAGGCCCTCTTGTTCCTGGCTCCGAACTGTGCCCATTGCCCCCTCGTGCTCGATGCCCTCGCCCGGGCGTTGAAGGAGGGGCGTCTCGGGCGTTTGGAGGCCATCAATGCGGTGACTCAGCCGCGGGAGGCCGAGAGGCAGGGCGTTCGCGCGGTTCCCTGGACCCGCATTGGCCCCTTCGAGCTGAGCGGTGCCCTATCACCAGAGGAGGTGCGCCGATGGATCCAACGGGCAACGGAGGGAACCGGGTGGTCGGACTACTGCGCCCACCTCATCGAGAATCGACAGCTCGATCGCCTGCTCGC
>JAEHCY010000664.1 GCA_016880695.1 Chromatiaceae bacterium
ATTTCCGCAGGATTCTCGAGAACCTGGCGGATGGTTTTGCCCGCCTGAGCGACTGAGGCGACTGAGGCGACTGAGGCACCCGAGTCCCTCAGTCCACCACCGCGGCGCCGGCAAAGAGCTGGTGCAGCAGGCCCGTCAGCTTCGGCACCTCCTTGTCGAACTCCAGCAGCCAATGGGGGCCGCTCGGCTCTAGACGGCGCTGCACCACGTAGGTGTGTCCGAGGATTCTGCGGATGTGCTCCATGAACCGCTCCGCGCTCTCTCGTTTGCGGAACCGGCAGCGGAAGGTGTGGTAGACGCGGCCATCGCGCTTGAACTTCTCCACCGACTCGAACAGACGTTCGAGGAAGGCGTTACCGAGATCGCGCTTGAGCCGATCGTCCCGCGCCATCCCGGTCTCATCCACGAACAGGGCCAGTCGCAGGACCCGACCGGTGAAAAAGTCCCCAGGCAATTCCACCATATCGGAGGCCCGAATCCAGACATCGTACATGCCCGAGAAACGCGTGACATACTTCACCCGCCGGTTGCGACTCGAATCCTCCTTGAGCACCACCCCCTCGCGACCCTCGGCATCGAGTCGTTGCAGCACCTCCCGCAACCCTCGCCAGTCAGCGGCCGTGAACTGACCGTAGGTCACCGGCGCCGGTAGACCGAAGCCATCGATGAGGGTGCGCTTCTCCGCCTGGGAGAGGAACCCCGTTCGGCCAATCCGCAGCATATCGAACACGAACGCGCGAACATCCTCCGGCACGAAGGGCGGGCCGCCCTCGGTGTAAGGGTTCTCGGGCCCGGCGATCTCGGCGCATAGGACCAGGTCCGGGTGTGTCTCGAAAATGCGCAGGTCCATGAGCTCCGAGACCCGATCGGTGGCGAAGGGACAGACGTAGCCGCCGCGGGTGAGCGCCATCACCTCGTCGCCATAGCGGAAGATGCGTACGTTGAAGCCGTCGATCTTCTCTTCCGCCCAGAATGGGGCCTCGAACTGCTGCCGAAGACCCTGCTCAAGGCGATAAATGCGGCCGATGTGCGGATAGCCGGCGATCCAGCCCTCGGGGAGCTGCACCGTGCCCTTCGCGAGCCCACGGAAATCCTCGGTCAAGCGCAGGTAGCCGAGCTCGCCGAACTGCTCGCGGCGCGCCTTGCCGCGTTGCAGTGCCTCATCGAAAACCGGGTGCCGTGGTTGCATCTGCTTGGGTTGGGGGCGAGCGGTCCCGCGGGCCGTTACCGCGAGGCGAACGCCCCTTTCGGGGTACCGTCTGCAAAGCTTACACCGATTCCACCTGACCTTGACCCTGAGCCAAGGGTTGGCGAGCGAACCGATTGAAAACCCCCGCCCCTGGCGGTTCAATGGACCCGTTCACCACCTATCGAAGCCGACCGACATGACAGAGACGCCCATTCCCGAACGCCTTCAGGATTACCTGGATCATCTCGTACCGAGTCGGCCCGACGAGTTGTTCCTCATGGAGGAGCACGCCCGCGCCGAGGGGTTTCCCATCATCGGCCCGGCCTGCGGCTATTTCTGCTACCAGATCGCCCGGCTGGTGCAGGCACGTCAGATCTTCGAGCTGGGCTCGGGCTTCGGCTACTCCACCGCCTGGTTCGCCCGGGCGGTACGCGACAACGGCGGCGGGGTGGTGCATCACACGGTCTGGGATCAGGATCTATCGGATCAGGCCCGCCGGCACCTGAGCGCCCTCGGTTACCAGGATCTGGTTGCGTTCCACGTGGCAGAGGCGGTGTCCGCCCTCGCCGAACAGAGCCATTGCTTCGACCTCATCTTCAGCGACATCGACAAGGAGGGCTATCCCGGCTCGCTGCCGGTAATCGAGCAGAGGCTCCGCCCCGGCGGGGTCTTGCTGGTGGACAACCTGCTCTGGGGTAATCGCATCTTCGATCCCGAGCAGCAGGACCCCGCGACCGAGGGCGTACGCGCCTTCACCCGCGCCCTGTTCGCAAGCGAGCAGTGGATCGGCTCCATCATCCCGATCCGTGACGGCCTGCTGCTCGCCCAGCGCCGCTAGGCGGCCGGACGTGATTGGCCGCGACAATGGCCGAACGACCGGAATCGCCGGCGCGTCCCCGGCCGATCAACCTTCCTTCGACCGCCGCATCGACCAGCCGTAGCCGATGGCGCAGCCCTACATCCACGGGTTCTCCACCGCGGAGCAACGGCGCCTGATCGAGCAGGCCCAGGTGCTCGCCCCGCGGGTCTTCGAAGGGATCGAGCTCACTGATGCCCGCCATCTGCTCGAGATCGGCTGCGGAGTCGGCGCCGAGCTCGCGATCCTCGCCGAGGGCTGGCCCCATCTCAGGCTCACCGGAGTGGACCGCAGCGGCTCCCAGATCAGCGCTGCCCGGCGATTGCTCACCGGCTCGCCGAAGACCGCGAACATCAATCTGGTACAGGCGGATGCCCTGCACCTCCCCTTCCCCGACGCCGGCTTCGACCGGGTCATCACCATTTGGATGCTCGAGCACGTCGCCGAGGTGCGCCCGGTCATGGACGAGGCGCTTCGGGTGACACGACCCCGGGGCAAGATCATCTGCACCGAGGTGGATAATGCGACGTTGCGCTTCGACCCGCCCGACCCGGTGATCGAAGACTGGTGGCAGTGCTTTAATCGCTACCAGCAAGCGACCGGTGGCGATCCCTTTGTGGGGTCGAAGCTCGACGCCACCGCCCGCGCGCTCGGCTGCAAGGAGATCGAGACACAGGGGGTCGCGGTGATCGACAGTCTGCGCGACGCCGAGCGGCGGACCCTCCTGGTCGACTACCTGCGCGATCTGCTGCTCTCGGGTGCGGGCAATCTGATCGCCCAGGGGTATGCGACGGAAACCCATCGGCGCGCGCTGCAGGCGGCCTTTGCCCGGGTACGGGCGAACCCTGCGATCGCCTTCCGCTATCACGCCGTGAGGCTCACCTGCTCGCCGCCCGCCTGCTGCGGCTGAACCTTTGATCTCAGTGGGGTGGGCGGGTATGCGGCGACAGCCGCATCGCCGCAATCGCCTCTCCAAGCACCCTCATGCCACTCCCGGCGGACACCCTCGACGAACCGGGGATCGCTCTCCGCCAGGGTCTCGATCAGGGAATCCCGCCACAGCTCGAACAGCACCGACGCTATCTGGAACTGGTAATGGATGTCCGCGAGGCTGGTCAGGCACCCCTCCATCCCGACCTCATCCTCCACCCGCGGGGTGACGACATTCAGGGTCAGCCGGAGCTTACGCTTGATCGCCGCCAGTTCCTGGCCCTCGAAGCGAGCGGCAATCTCGGGCGAGAGACCCATGAAATGCCTGCGGAAGCGGTCGAGGAAGGTTGGACCGGCCCGCCAGCGATCCAGGCCCGAGTGGAAGATGGCGACGCTTCGCCGGTCGGGTTGGACCACACTGCGGAACCTCGTCGATGAATTTGCCCGGTCCCGCTAGAAAGGACCCTGCTCGGAGAGCTCAACTCAGGGAGCTGCCTGGAATACTGACGCC
>JAEHCY010000665.1 GCA_016880695.1 Chromatiaceae bacterium
ACACCCACCGACAACCGCGGCTCCCAGGCCGCCTTGTCGCCCAGCTTGGGCGCATTCGCCGCCCCCGTGCCATGGCAGGCAAAACAGGCCCTGGTGTAGATCGCCTCGCCGGAACCGCCGCCCCCCGCAGCGGCTGCGGGCGCGGGTGCCGCGGCCACCGTTGCTGCCGCACTGCCGGCTACGACCACCTTGCCGACGGGCTTGATGCGCTCAGCAATCGCCTCCGGGCTTCCGGCAGAAGCACCCGGAGAACCCTGGAATTGGGCAACGGTCAGCGCATAAACCGCCGCGATCACAACTACCGCCACAATAACGCCGGAGATCGCCGCACCAAATTCAAGGGAGTTTTTCTCGCTCACTTCTCAGGTCCTCAGGACAATGGCTTAGTACAACCGCCGGTACCACGACCCGGCTCCCCGGAGCGGCCTATTGCTGCGCCGGAAACACCTCATTATACCGGCCGCTCCGAGCCCAAATCCACGCCAACAGGCGCCCCGGCCGCGCTGAACCACGGCAAATCCGTTCTCGCCCGGCTGGGCTTGGAGGAACCGCAGGCCGGAGTGAGAGTTGTCGGTCATGCTCAGATCGTCGAAGACTAGGCGAACGTTTCGGGCCAGCCGCTGGATCGTGGCGGCGAGGGTATCGCGGGGCTGGGACTTGATGGCACCGATGGCGAATCGGCGTAGCGCGGCGATGTTCTCGGGGCCGTGGCCGGTGCGCGGGGTGCAGCGATTCCTCATCCCAGATCCAGTCGAGGATGGATCGGGCGTTACGCTCGGTGAGGTTTGCGGCGAGCTTGCGCTGGGCCACCTTGCACGTCAGCGGTGAGGGTCTTGCCGGGGATGTCGAAGGATTCGAGGACCAGGATGACCCTCCCGATCTCGTTGGTCTGCTTGACCTCGTCGCCGCTGCCTACGGGCAGGGCACCGACCTTTTTGGGTATAGCAGGTCTGGCTCTGGTGGCCAACGACGCCGAGGATGTGGGTCTGGCGACCTTCGGCGTCGATGGCGTTGCACAGGGTCTGGCCGTCGATGGCCCCAGCCCTTCGTCGGCTGCGACATGTTGGGCCTTCCAGCGCTTCGGGGTCGACACGGGTGAGCACCTCTCGGTAACGGTGCGACTGGGGACCGCGTAGTGGCGGTTGCGGTAGCAGCAGCGAAAGCGCGCCCGCGCCTTCTGGCCGAGGTCCTCGGCCCACCGGCTGATGGCTTTGTAGCCGCACATCCCGCAGAGGGTCGCACCCGCCGATGGCCAGCACCGCGGGCAAGGGAGGTCGGCTTGGGCTTTGGGCGTGCAGCGGGCGGACAAAGACGCGCTCGGCGGCGTCAGGCTCGGTGCTGTAGCCCTGGGGTGCGGCGAAAGCCGCGGGTGTCGCCCACCTCATGCCAGTTGCGGCCCGGTCGGGCGTGCCGTGGAAGCGACGCGGATCGACGAAGGTCTCCAGCAACAGCAGTGGGTAGCCGAAACGCTCCCGCCAGTCCCCTGCCAGGCGGCGTTCGCACAGGGCCAGCACGCGGGAGGCGGGGTTCGGGTGGTGGTGCTTGGGCAGGATCAGAAACCGACTGTTGTTGGCGATCAGATGCAGAAGATCATACGGGTGGCGAAATCCCCACCCGATCCAGGCGTCACGCGCCGCGCACTTCCAGACCGCGGCGGAGAAGCTCACAAGGGCCAACCACTCCCCCTTCCAGGTGGCGACATACCACAGGGTGTGGCCGGTCTTCGGCAGCGCCCGAGGTAGTGATGGGGGCCTCCATCAGGGCCTGGAGGCGCCCTTCTTCATGCACAGCAACCGGTTGTAGGACGATCTCTCGGAGCTTCAAGCACCAGGTCTCACAGCGGGGGGGAGGGGCGTTATACCCGCGTTGCCGGGCGTTTTCCAAAATCAAGGGTAACTGCATGTCGAAAGAACGAAATGCTCTTTAGGACAGCCTCGTCCTGCCCATACCCTGGGGCCCCTTTCAAGAGTCCCGAGGCCCGCCACTCCGCGGCCTGCCCTCATCCTCCCTCGGACGATTCCCAGCCTGCGCCAGGTCTGGCCAGGCAAGCTGCAGATAGATCAGCATCGACCACAGGGTGAGCACGGCGGCCAGGTAGAACAGGACCAGGCCGATCTGATAGATCGGGATACCCAACAGGGGATTGCGGAAGATCAGGAAGATGATGGCGACCATCTGGGCACCGGTCTTGAACTTGCCCACCACCGAGACGGCCACCCGCGAGCGGGCGCCGAGCCCCGCCATCCACTCCCGCAGGGCGGAAACGGTGATCTCGCGCCCAATGATGACCGCCGCCGGTAACGCGAGCACCGGCGAGGGGTCCGCCTCCACCAGGAGCACCAAGGCGACCGCCACCATGAGCTTATCGGCCACGGGGTCGAGAAAGGCACCCAGCGGCGAGACCTGCCCCCAGCGGCGGGCCAGATAACCATCCATCCAATCCGTCACGGCAGCCGTGGCGAAGACCAGCGCGCAAACCGCGCGGGTCCATTCCCCGGGGAGGTAGAACACCACCACGAACACCGGGATCAGCAGAATGCGGAGCAGCGTCAGTAGGTTGGGGATGTTGCTCATGGCGAGGCGCTAGGGATCCTGTCCATGAAAGGCACTGTAGATCTGCTCCGCGAGTTGGCGGCTAATACCCTCGACCCGGGCCAGGTCTTCTACGCCGGCACGCCCGAGCTCCTGCATGCCCCCGAACTGACGCAACAGACGCTGGCGGCGCTTGGGGCCGATACCCGCAATCCCTTCCAACAGCGAGGTGGTCCGGGCCTTGCCCCGGCGCAGCCGGTGTCCGGTGATGGCAAAGCGATGGGCCTCGTCGCGGATCTGCTCAACCAGATGCATCCCCGGCGAATCACCCGGCAGTGTAACGGGGCTATTGCAGCCGTACAACCAAAGCTGCTCCAGGCCAGGCCTGCGCTCGGGTCCCTTGGCGATGCCCACCAGGGCGAGCCCACTCACGCCGAGCTCCCCCAGCGCCTCGGCCACCGCGGCCACCTGGCCCCGGCCTCCGTCGACGAGCAGCAGATCCGGCGCCGGAACCTCGCCCTCGCGAATCCGCAGGTAACGGCGCGTCAGCACCTGGCGCAGGGCGGCGTAGTCGTCGCCCGCGGTGATGCCTTCCACGTTGAATCGACGGTAGTCCGACTTGCGCGGACCGTCCTGATCGAACACCACGCACGAGGCCACCGTGCCCTCGCCGCCGGTATGGCTCACGTCGAAGCACTCGATCCGCCGTGGCAGCTCCTCGAGCCCCAGCGCCTTGCGCAGGGCCTCCAACCGGCCGGCGTAGCCCGCCTGGCTGGCGAGCCGCGACCGCAGCCCGAGCTGCGCGTTGCCCCTGGCCATCTGCAGCCAGCGGGCCCGCTCCCCCCGCACCCGCGCGCGGATCTCGACGCGCCGGCCGGCACGCTCCGAGAGGGCGGTCTCGAGCAGCTCCCCATCCTCCGGTGCGACACTGCAGAGGATCTCGGCTGGAACCGGCTTATCGAGGTAATACTGGGAGATGAAGGCCGAGAGCAGCACCGGCTCATTCACCTCTTCGGGTGCCGAGGGAAAGAAGGTCTTGTTGCCCAGATTGCGGCCGGCCCGAATGTAGAACACCTGGACGCAGGCAACCCCCCCTTCGAGCGCGCAGGCCAGGATGTCGAGATCGCCCCCGGCGCCACTCACGTACTGCCGCTCCTGGATGCGCTGGAGGGTGGAGATCTGATCCCGATAGGCCGCCGCGCGCTCGAACTCCAGGGACTGCGCCGCCCGCTCCATGCGCTCGCCCAGCTCGGCCACCACCTCGTTGGTCTTCCCCTCGAGAAACAGGATGGTGCGGCCGACATCGCGCGCATACTCCTCGACGGACACCAGACCCACGCAGGGGGCGGTGCAGCGGTGCATCTGATGCTGCAAGCAGGGCCGCGAGCGATTGCGGTAAAAGGCATCCTCGCACTGGCGCACCGGAAAGAGCTTCTGCAACAACTGCAGGGTCTCGCGCACGGAGCTAGCGCTCGGGTAGGGACCGAAATAACGACCCGCTCCCTTGCGCGAACCCCGGTAGAAGGCGAGACGGGGAAATACCTCCTGGGTGGAGAGATAGAGAAAGGGGTAGCTCTTGTCATCGCGCAGCAGGACGTTGTAGCGCGGCTTGAGCGCCTTGATCAGGTTGTTCTCGAGAAGGAGCGCCTCGCCCTCGGTGTGGGTGACGGTGACCTCTACACTGGCTACGCGGGAGACCATCACCTGCAACCGGTGGTTGAGGGAGCGGTTGAAGTAGCTGCCCACCCGACGGCGCAGGTCCTTGGCCTTGCCGACGTACAGCACCGTTCCCGTGGCGTCGACCATGCGGTAGACGCCGGGCCGGCCAGGGACGGTCTCCAGGAATGCCTTGGGGTCGAACGGCGCCATGGCTGGGTGATCCTAGACTCTTCGGTTGCGGGTTGCCTGTCCCTCCGGGCAGGCTCAGGACAGGCATCGGGACGGCCGCTAGGTGGCCGATTCGGGGCGAACGGCCCTCACCCCGGGGAAACTTCCGCTCATCCTCAGTGGCCTAGAGGGGGTGTATTGCCGGATGGCCCCGGATAGCCTCACGCAGCAAGGCAACCCGAGGGGCAGCAGCGCTCCAACGGCGGTTGATGGGATTATACCGAGCCCAGCAGCGCCCTCGCCCGAGCGAACACGGCCTCGAACATGGCCTGGCTGAGGCGGCGAGTCTGGGTGTTGTAGCGGCTGCAGTGATAGGAATTCAACAGCGTGCGCCCACCGGGGAGAGACTGCTCGGCACCGTGGGCAAACGGGAGCTCGCGCGGCCGCAGGCCGAGCGCCCGCACCACCGCGCCTTGGGCGATCACCCCCAGCGCCACCACCACCCCCGAGGTCTTCAGGCCCGCGAGCTCTTGGGCGAGATAGGGATTGCACTGGGCAACCTCCGCCGGGGTCGGCTTGTTCCCGGGAGGCAGACACTTGACCGCATTGGTGATCCGGCAGTCGATCAGCTCGAGCCCATCACCTTTGGCGGTGCTTTCGGGGCGGTTGCTGAAACCGTAGCGAAACAGGGTCTGGTAGAGCAGAACGCCGGCGAAATCCCCGGTGAAGGGCCTGCCGCTGGCGTTGGCCCCATGCATGCCCGGCGCCAGACCAACCACCAACAGGCGGGCATTGGGATCGCCAAAAGGGGCGACCGGCGCTGCGTGATACTGGGGGTATTCCTGTTTCACGCTCCCGAGCAGATCGGCCAGGCGTGCGCAGCGCCCGCAGAGTGGATCGAACGGAACCCCCTCCACGAGAACGTCGAACCCCCCTGCCCTACTCCGGGAGAACGCCGTAGCGAAAGGCCAGGCGGGTCAGCTCCACGTCGTTCTTGACCTTGAGCTTATCGAAGATGCGCTGCCGATGGGTGCTTACGGTCTTGGGGCTCAGGCAGAGCCCATCGGAGATCTCCTGGGTCTTCTGTCCCTGCAGGATCAACAGCACCACCTCCATCTCCCGCGCCGTCAGCTCCGAGAAGGGCGTACGCGAGACGCCCTGCCAATCGGCCAGGATATGCTTGCGCGCCACACTGGCGGCCACATAGGGGTGGCCTTGATAAACGGTACGGATGGCGTCTAGCACCTCCCGCGCCGGACAACCCTTGGTCAGATAACCTGCCGCACCAGCCTCGCGCAGGGTGGCGGGATAGGGGTCTTCCTCATGCACGGTGAGCGCAATCACCTTGGTTCCCGGCATCAGCCGCACCAGCCGGCGCGTCGACTCGATGCCCCCGAGACCTGGCATGTTGACGTCCATCATCACCACATCGGGGGCCACATCGGCCGCCAGCTTGAGGGCGGCCTCTCCGCTACTTGCCTCGGCGACGACCTCGATATCCGGTGCCGCATCGAGAATCCCGCGGATACCGGTGCGTACCAGCTCGTGGTCGTCCACCAATAGCACTCGAATCATGAATGGTCGGTCCCCCAGCTCTTCTTGTCCCCAACTTCACCTGTAGATCCAGAACCGCGGACGGCCAACCCGATCGACTGCTCTGGCCTGGTTTGCGGTGCACCAACCTGAGACCTATCTCCGTCCGTCAGCTTTCGGCTTTGCGCCGGCCGTCGAGGCCAACC
>JAEHCY010000666.1 GCA_016880695.1 Chromatiaceae bacterium
GCGCAACCCGCATCCACCCCAGGCGCTCCTGACCGCCGGGGAAACGCAGGGGCACGCCAGCCTTCCGCAACCGTCAGTGGATGGGTACCTCCTCACAGAGGTCGGCCTCGGCTTCGATCATCATTTCTGTGATGATCTCCATCTCCTCGGGGAACAGTTCCGAGATCTCACGCCAATCCGCACAATCGATGTTCAATAGATCGTCCACAGGACACCTCTCATAAAAGTATTTCGTTAAATGCTAATATACTCAAAATTGAGCGCCGGTCAAGTCCCCAGCTCCGCGTCCTGGCTCACGCCAACGTGTCGGGCCGGGGAACGCAGTCCCAAACCGGATTTTGTACCATGCGCGCGATGATCCTGGCCGCCGGTCGCGGCGAGCGCATGCGCCCACTCACCGACCATACCCCCAAGCCGCTGCTGCGCGCGGGCGGCAAGCCCCTGATCGTGCATCACATCGAGCGGCTCGCCGCGGCCGGTTTTCGCGAGCTGGTGATCAACCATGCCCACCTCGGCCAGCAGATCGAGGAGGCCCTCGGCGAGGGCGCCCGCTGGGGCGTGCGCATCCGTTTTTTGCCCGAGTATCCAGCCCTGGAGACCGGCGGAGGAATCTTCAACGCCCTGCCCTTGCTCGGGCCCCAACCATTTTTGGTGATCAACGGCGATATCTGGACCGACTACGACCCCTCCCGCGCCTACCTGAGCCCCGGCGACCTCGCCCACCTGGTACTAGTGGACAATCCGCCATTTCGACCGCAGGGTGACTTTGCCCTTCGCGACGGGCGGGTTGCGGTGGAGGGCGAGCCGTGCTTCACCTTCAGCGGTATTGGCGTCTACCAACCAGAGCTGTTTGCCGGGGCTCAGCCCGGGGCGTTTCCCCTGGCACCCCTACTGCGCGCCGCCATGACCAGGGGACGCGTTAGCGGCGAGCACCACGGCGGTCACTGGTTCGATATCGGCACGCCCGAGCGCTTACAATCCTTGGACCGTCTGCTCCAGAACCCCTAGCCAGCCAGAGGTGGCACCGCGACGATGGGCCAGGAAATCGACTCCAGCGAGTTCACCGCCGCCGATTTTGATGCTTTCGCGGAGCGGTTGCGGCAGGAAACCGAACTCCTCGGCCAGTGGTTTCGGGAGGGGGCATTCGATGAGGGTCCGCCGACCGGCGGCCTGGAGCTCGAAGCCTGCCTGGTGGACGCCCGGGCCCAGCCGGCAGGCCTGAGCGAGCCCCTGCTCACAGCGCTCCAGGACCCCCTGGTGGTCCCCGAGCTGGCAAACTTCAACCTCGAGCTCAATGGGGCACCACAGCTGCTTGAGGGCCACGCCCTGAGCCGGCTGGCTCAGGAAACGGCGGCGACCTGGCAGCGTTGCCGCGCGGAGGCGGATAAGCTTGGCGCCCGCATGGTGATGATCGGCATACTGCCAGCGCTTCAGCCCGAGCACCTGACCCTGGCCAGCATGGCCCCGCGCCGACGTTACCGGGCACTCAACGATCAGATCTTCCGCGTGCGCCGCGGCCGCCCTTTTCGTCTTCACATCGCGGGGCACGACGAGCTGTCTCTGCAGCACGAGGATGTCATGCTCGAATCCGCGGCCACCTCTTTCCAAATCCACCTGAAGGTACGCGCAGCGGACTCCGCCCGCCTCTACAACGCCTCCATGATCCTGGCCGCCCCGATGGTTGCAGTGAGCGCCAACTCACCCTTCCTATTCGGTTGCGACCTCTGGGCTGAGACCCGCATACCGCTGTTCGAGCAATCGGTGGCCGTGGGCGGTAGCGACCAGACCAAGCGGGTCACCTTCGGGCTACGTTATCTGCAGCACTCGATCCTGGAGTGCTTCGAGGATAACCTGACACACTTCGCGGTGCTCCTGCCCCAGACGATGGACCAGCCGAGCGCGGACCTGGCCCATCTTCGCCTACACAATGGCACCATCTGGCGCTGGAACCGCCCGCTGATCGGCTTCGATGCATCGGGTCGGCCGCACCTGCGGGTTGAGCACCGGGTGGTGCCCGCCGGACCCACCCTGCCCGACATGATCGCCAACGCCGCCCTTTACTTCGGTGCCGTGCACACCCTCGCCACCGACCCGGAGCCCCCGGAGAGCCGCCTTTCCTTTTCCCAGGCGCGGGCGAATTTCTACAGCGCGGCGCAGGGGGGGCTGTCGGCGAGGATCCACTGGGTGGATGGCAACGTCGCTCCGGTCGCCGAGATCATCCAGCATCGGCTCCTACCCGCGGCACGGCAGGGCCTTGAGCGACTGGGCATCCATCCAAGCGAGATTCGCGACTGGCTGGGAATCATCGCGCGCCGGGTCGAGACCGGCCAGACGGGTGCCGTCTGGCAACGGGCCTACGTGGAGCGCCACCACGCCGACGGGGAACAACTAACCCTCGCCTATCTGGAGCGTCAGGACAGCGGCCTGACGGTGGACCAGTGGCCGCTGTGAGCCCATCCCAGCCTGGCTCCAAGGAACCCGAGGTGGCGCTCCAACGGCTTGACGCGCTGCCCCCTGAGCTGTTAGATCGGGAGGCCCACGAGCTCGCCCGCTACCTCGGTGGTCCCACCTTGATCGATCTCGGCGGTGAGCGTGAGCCCCCCCTGTTCGTCTCCGTCCTACTCCATGGCAATGAGACCGTGGGCTGGGACGCAGTCCGCTCCCTGTTGCAGCGCCAGCGCAGTCGCGCAAGGGCCCAGGATCTGCCCCGAGCGCTCAGCCTGTTCATCGGCAATGTGGCGGCCGCCGCCAGCGGGCAGCGTCACCTCGCGGAGCAACCGGACTACAATCGGGTGTGGCCGGGCAGCGAGCTGCCCGAGACCACCGAGCACCGGATGATGGCCGAGTTGGTGGGAATCACCCGGCGGCGCGGTCTCTTCGCCAGCATCGACATCCACAATAACACCGGCTGGAATCCCCACTACACCTGTGTCAACCGCCTCGACCACCGCTCCCTGCACCTGGCCACCCTATTCAGCCGTACGGTGGTCTATTTCCTGCGGCCCAAGGGGGTACAGTCGATGGCCATGGCGGGAATCGCTCCGGCGGTGACCCTTGAATGCGGCAAGGTCGGCCAGCGCCATGGTGCGGCGCACGCCAGCGACTACCTGGACGCCTGCCTGCGCCTCTCCTCGCTGCCGGTGCATCCGGTCCCTTCCCACGACATCGACCTGTTCCACACCGTCGCGCAGGTCAGGGTACCCGAGGGTGTCAGCTTTCGCTTCGGACCCGGTGAATCCGCTGCCGAGATCATCTTCGAGCCCGACCTCGATCGGCTGAACTTCCGCGAGCTTGCGCCGGGAACCTCGATCGGCCAGGTCGCAGGCAGATCCCACGCGTGGCTAGACGCCCGCGACGAACAGGGCCGGGACGTCACTGCCCGTTATTTCGAGATCGAGAACGGAGAGATCCGTTTTCGGGTGCCGGTGATGCCCTCCATGCTCACCCGCAACCTCGAGGTCATTCGCCAGGACTGCCTTGGATATCTGATGGAGCGCTATAACGATCACCTGCCGCGGGGCCCGCAGTCGACCTAGGCCGGACAAGGGTGCCTGCGCAGCATGGGGCAGCGCTGGGACCGCCGCGACTCCGGATGGTTAGTCGCCGACGCGGGCGCGATCGACTTGCTGATCCGCGTGATACGACGAACGCACCAACGCCCCGCTGGCCACGCTCGTAAAGCCGAGCTCGGTTCCTATCCGCCCCATGGCCTCGAACTCCTCAGGGGCCCAATAACGCTCCACCGGGAGGTGCGCACGACTCGGTTGCAGGTACTGCCCAAGGGTGAGCATCTCGCAACCCTGGGCGCGCAGGTCCCCCATTACCGCCGCCACCTCCTCGCGGGTCTCGCCGAGCCCGAGCATCAGGCCGGACTTGGTGCGAACCCCCGGATGGGCCCGCTTGAACGCCCCAAGCAAACCGAGCGACTCCTGGTAGTCAGCCCCTGGTCGCACGCGCCGGTAGAGCCGCGGGACCGTCTCCAGATTGTGATTGAAGACATCGGGCACCCCCTCACCGACGAACTGCGCGAGTGCGTTCTCGCGGCGACCGCGAAAATCCGGCACCAGGACCTCGATCCTAAGCCCTGGGCTGACTCGCCGCACAGCGCGGATGCAGGTGGCGAAATGCCCGGCGCCCCCGTCACGCAGATCGTCCCGATCCACCGAGGTGATGACTACATAGCGGAGCCCCATGGCGGCGATCGCCTGAGCGAGCTGCTCGGGCTCACGTGGGTCCGGGGGTTTAGGTCGGCCGTGGGCCACGTCGCAGAAGGGACAGCGGCGGGTGCAGACATCCCCGAGGATCATGAAGGTCGCGGTACCGCGGTTGAAACACTCCCCGAGGTTTGGGCAGAGGGCCTCCTCGCAAACGGTGGCAAGCCCCTGCTCGCGCAGCAGACGCTTGATCCGCACCACCCCCGCACCGGTGGGCGCGCGGACCCGAATCCAATCGGGCTTTCGCGGCGGCTCGGCCGCTGGCTGCCACTTCACCGGGATGCGCGCGAGCTTGTCCTCACCTCTTTGGTGGGTATCAGGCTGCTGGCGGGAGGGCGATTCAAGGCTTTTGGGTGGCTGCATGAAGATCCCTGGGATCATCGGCGGTTGGAAACGGGCGGAACGGAGCGCTGTCCTCTGGAGGACGATGCTAGAGCCACGCCGGGGGTAGGAGCAAGGGCACATTCTGCGGGGTTGCCGAGGTCAGCTCAGCGAAGTACTCCCCCGGAGAGCAGACTGAGCACCGTCGCTCCACCCCGCTGGCAACCTATAACGCGGCCTCGTCTGCGCTTGGCTGGCACAGCTCGAAGCCCAAGCGGCGGGCGAGAATACCCGCCAACTCCAGACCCACCGCCCCAGGGTCCAGGTCGTTGACCCAATCGCCGAGCCGGGTTACACCCAGCCCGGGGTAACCGCAGGGGTTGATGCGGGAGAAGGGCTCCAGATCCCCATCCAGATTGAGCGCCAGCCCGTGAAAGCTACAGCCCCGCCGCACCCGAAGCCCCAGCGAGGCGATCTTGCGCCCACCCACGTAAACCCCCGGCGCCCCCGGTCGAAGCCCCGCCGCAACAGCGTAACCCTCGAGCAGCTCGATGATCGTCTCCTCCAGGGTCTCCACCAGGCGCTTGACACCGATGCCCGCCCGCCGTAAATCGAGCAGCAGGTAGGCAACCAACTGCCCCGGACCGTGATAGGTAACCTGCCCACCGCGATCCACCTGGACCACTGGGATATCGCCCGGCGCCAGCAGGTGCTCACGCCGACCGGCCTGGCCCAGGGTGAAGACGGCGGTATGCTCGAGCAGCCAGAGCTCGTCGGCACTTGCGGCGCCACGCTGATCGGTAAAGGCCTGCATGGCCCGCCAGACGGGCTCGTATTCGCAGCGCCCAAGTCTCCTCAGCCAGAGGCGCCGACCCGCGGCGCTACAGTGCCCAGACAACCCGGTCGTCGTCGCTGAGATCCTGGTAGATGGCGTCGAGCTGTTCCCGGCTGGTCGCCTCGATAACCACGGTGACCGCGACATACTTACCACCGCGGCTGGTCCGCAGGGTCACCGCACCCTCGCTGAGGTCCGGTGCATGCCGGCGAACGATTCCCACCACCAGCGAATCGAAGTCCGGTCGCGACAGCCCCATCGCCTTGACCGGGAAGCGACAGGGAAACCGAAGCAGCGGACTGCGCGTCTCAAGCATGCTCAGCCTCACGGCACTGCCCACACCCGGTATCGCTCGTCGGTCCTCCGCCACACTGCCGAAGGGGGGCGCGGCCCGCTTCATCGACCGGCCCCGGCGCCTTCGCGAGGGGTTGGCGCTCGCCGCCTGGATTAAGCGAAATCGGGGGCTCAGAACCAGAGCAAGACTCGGTCGACACCACGGCGCCAGAGCCCCCCTTCACTCACCTCCTCTAGGGCCACCACGGGTACGCGGCCGATCTCCTCCCCGCCGAGGCTGAGGATGACGTTGCCAACCGCCTGTCCCTTGGCCAGGGGCGCCATGATCGGGGTCTGAAGCTCCACGCGTTCCTCCACCCGATCCGCCTGCCCCCGAGGCACCGTGGCCGCCACCACCCGTTGCGGCCCCACCGGGAGTTCCTTGATCGAGCCCTTGTAGACGCGCACGTTCTGGAGAACCTTACCCTCGGGATAGAGCTCGCGGGTCTCATAGAAGCGCAGCCCATAGTTGAGCAGCTCGAGGCTGGCCCTGGCTCTGGCTTCCTCGCCAGCGCTCCCCATTACCACGGAGATGAGGCGCATCCCCTCGCGGTGGGCCGAGGCCACCAGGCAGTAACCCGCTGTCTCCGTGTGACCGGTCTTGACCCCGTCCACTGCATCATCCCGCCACAGCAATCGGTTGCGGTTGTGCTGCTTGATGTTGTGGTAGGTGAACTCCTTGATGGCATACCAGGGGTAATACTCGGGGAATTCCCGGATGGTCGCCGCCGCCAGGGTAGCCAAATCACGCGCCGTGATATAGAGCTGGGGATCGGGCAGCCCGGTTGCGTTGGTAAAGTGGGTATTGGCCATCCCCAAGCGCTGGGCCTCGGTATTCATCAGCTGTGCAAAAAGCGATTCGCTTCCAGCGACGTGCTCCGCCAACGCCACGCTGGCATCGTTGCCGGACTGGATGATCATCCCCTTGAGCAAAACCTCCACTGGAATCTTGTTGCCAATCTCGACAAAGGTCTTGGATCCGCCGGTGCGCCAGGCCTTTTCGCTGATCTGCACCTCGTCGGTCAACTGGATACGCCCGGCCTTGAGCGCCTGAAACACCACGTGGGCGGTCATGATCTTGGTCAGGCTCGCGGGCTCGAGACGTTGGTCCAAGTTGGACTCGGCGAGCACCCGCCCACTGTTGAAATCGATCAAGAGATGGGCCTTCGCCGGCACCTCCGGGGGCTTAGGTGGCGCGGTATCGGCTGGTTTCGCGGCCGTCTTATTGGCGGGTTTATCGGTCGGCTTGGCGGCCGTTTTGTCCGCTGGTTTGTCCGCGGGCTTTTCGGTTGATTTAGTGGCCGCCTTATCCACTGGTTTGTCGGTCGCCTTGACCGCTGCCTTTTCCGTGGGCTTGTCGGCGGGCTTCTCGACTGCGCCCGCGCCGAACGCGGCCAGCATCAGCGCTAGGAACAGAAGACGGAGGACGGGAGTAAGACGGAGTTTCATCGGCAGACAATTCGCATGAAGGGACCGACAACAGGATGGCATAGTTTAACTGCTGGCCTGCGAAGGCACAGCAGCAATTGTGCCCCGATCGTCTGGGCACTCCATCATTCGACAATCAAGTGGGTCGAGCTGACACCCAAGGCGGCCAGGCGTTGCGAGACGCTCTCGGCCAAGGCCCGATCCCTGAGCGGACCCACCTGGACCCGATAGAACGCAGATTCAGCGC
>JAEHCY010000104.1 GCA_016880695.1 Chromatiaceae bacterium
CGCGGAGCTCGGGTTGCCGCTCAACGTGCACTCGCGCTCCGCCGGCCACTATACCCTGGATCTGCTGCTAGGCTGTGGCGCCCGGCGGGTGCTGATGAACGCCTTCGACGGCAAGGCGAGCCACGCGGTACGCGCGGCGGAGGCGGGTTACCTGTTCTCGGTGCCGCCCTTGGTGGTGCGCTCGGAACAGAAACAGAAGCTGGTGCGCCGGCTGCCGCTCGGCTCCCTGGCACTCGAGAGCGACGCCCCGGTGCTGGGGCCCGAGCCGGACGTTCGCAACGAGCCGGCGAACCTCTGTGTCGTCCGGGATTTCATCGCCGAGGCCCACGGGGTGTCACCGGATCGGGTGGAGGAGGTCACCACCGCCAACGCAACCAGGTTGTTCCCGCGTCTCGGGCGATGAATCCTTGGTTGCGGGGGCCGGTCGGGGCGGCGGGGTTGCCTGTTGCTGGGGTGGTTCGCGGCGGTTTCTCGGCAATCGCTTCAGTAACCGGCGAGCTCGAGGTAGCCTGAGCCGATCGCCGCGCCGGTCGCGGGGTCGATCACTTCGACGGCGCCTTCCCAGTAGCGCACGCTGAGATCCATCAACTGATCCTCGAGATAGGCCTGAACGCGCAGGCTGCGCTGCCAGGGCTTGACCACCAGCTCCCAGGCGACGGGGTAACGGTGGTCTCCGCTCGACCACCAGCGCAGGGGGCGCAGGACCAGGTCCTCGGGCCCGATCCGCTGGGAGGTTCCATCCGCCTCCACCAGACTACCGGCGCTGTGGGGGTCGAGGCTGCCGTCGTTGCGGCGCAGACGGTAGAACATCAGATCCCGGCCATCGTTGAGGTGCAGCGCGAACCAATCCCAGCCCGTCTGGTCGGGGCCGAGTGCGCTGGTGCTCCATTCACGGTCGAGCCAGGACCAGCCCTCGACGCTCTGGGTTTGCTCATGCGAACGTATCTGACCCCTGGTCCGCAGGCGGGGCAGGGAGTAGTAGTAGGAGGCGTTGCCGGGTTCGGCGCTCTTCTGGCTCAGGCCCGCGTACCCTTGCAGGATCACCGGCTTTTCCGCGGTGAGGGCGAGATCCAGATCAAAGGTCTCGGTGTGAACTCGAAGCACCCAACCCTGGTGGTCGGGGGCGGATTCCAGGCGCCAATTCCCCAACCAGACCGCGAAGGGCTCGGCCTGGGCGCCGGCCAGGTCCAGGGCCTGGCGGGCGAAGCGTTCGGTGGGGGTATGCTCGCCGGCGCGGACGTCGGTGAGGGCGGCGTGGGCCATCCACACCTGGTCGGTCGCCCAGCGCGAGGTCCGCTGCGGGGCCTTGGCGGTTAGCCCGATGCGGAAGAAGGTGACCTGGAAGCCGAAGCGCTCACCCTCTGGGGTGAGCAGGTTGCCGGTGAGGTACCACCACTCGTTGCGGAACTTGGGGTGAGGCCCGTGATCCCCGGGAAAGGCGAAGGCGCGAGGCGCCTCGGCGCGGGCAAACCCCACCGGGGCGCCGTTCCCCAGGGCCTCGCCGACGGCCACGCTGGGCCGCTCGGGTGGTGGGGTGCCACCGCATCCGGCGAGGAGAAGGGCGAGGAGCGGGGCAAGGAGCCGGTGCACTCAGAGATCTCGCAGGGCGTCCGCCGGTTGCGCGCGGCGCACCTGCCAGGCGGGGTAGAGGCCCGCCAGCAGCGCGGCCACCGGGGCCAAGGAGGCGGCGGCGAGCATCGCCAGAGGCGAGAGCTGTAGATGAATGGTCCAACCGAAGGAGCGCCAATTCACAACCTCGATGAGCAGCTCCGCCATCAACACCCCGAGCGGCAGGGCAAAGAGTCCGGCGGCCAGCCCCAGGAGCGCCGTCTGCCGCAGGATCAGGCCCGTCAGATCCGAGGGGGTCATGCCGCTCGCCCGCAGCACCGCGTAGTCCCGTGCCCGTTCCATTTGTAGCGCCATGAGTGCGTTGAGGATGCCGATGAAGGCCACGCCGATGGCCAACAGGCGGAGCACCCGGGTCACCGTGAAGGTACGGTCGAATACCTCCATGGATTCCTCGCGAATGCGCTGGTCGGAGCGCACCCGCACGGTCTGATCGAGGGTGGCGACGAGGTCGCGAAGGCGTTGCTCCACCGCCGCGCTCTGCCCGGGATCGGAGAGCACCACACCCACCGTGGAGATGGCCGCATCGTCCCAGAGCACCTGGTAGAGGTTGCGCGGTAGCAGAATCACGCCGCTGTCCGAGCCGTAATCGTAGAAAACCCCGCCGATGGTAAACGCCCGTGGACCCTGGCTGGTGAACAGCTCCAGGCGCTGACCGGTCTGGAGTCCGTGGCGATAGGCGTAGGGCTCCGAGATGAGCACCGCCTCGCCCCGCTGAAAACGGTCCCAAAGATCATCGAGGACGTCCCCCGCGAACTGAAAGCCGCGATAGCTCCGGGAGGAAGGATCGATCGCCAACAGGGTGACCAGCCCCTGGCTTGTCTCCACCCGGACGCTGCGACCGGTGCTGATCTCCGCCACGCCGGGGACGGCGCGGATGCGCGCGGGGAGCTCCGCGGGCAGGGTGCCGTCGGTGCGATTGGAGACGCCGGAGAGGGCCGACACGTAAAGGTCGCTGCGCAGGGTGGCATCGAGCCACTGGGCCACCGATGAGCGGAAGCTCGTGATCATGATCCCCACCCCGATACTGGCGGCCACCGCCAGGGTGAGGGCCGCCACCGCCACCCCGGTTCGGCTGACCGAGCCTAACAGTGCCCGCAGCGCGAGCCGGGTCGGAAAGCCGAGGTACGGCCCGAGCCACTCGCCGAGGGATCGGCAGAAAACGACCAGGAGCTGCGGCACGCCCAGGCAGTACCCGAGGATCACCAGAAACAGGGCGTTGAAGCCGAGGAGCAGACTGCGGCTGGGGATGGTGGTCAGCGCGAGTCCGCCAAACAGAAGGATGCCCCCACCGAGGCTGAGCCAGGGCAGCAAGCGGTGGCCGCGCCGCTCGATCAGCCCCCGACGCAGCGCATCGCGGGGCTCGGATCGGGCTGCTTCGAGGGCGGGCAGGGCCGCGGCAACAAACGCCACCAAGAGCCCCACCGCGGCGCCTTGGATGAGGGGCCGGGGCTCGAGGAAAAAGCGGGTAACGGTCACCGTGAAGTAGAGGTCGTTGATGGTGCGGGTCACCAGTTGCACCAGACCCCGCCCGGTGGCGATGCCGAGCAAGAGCCCGAGCAGGATGCCGACCAGGGCGAGCAGTAACGCCTCCCCCATAACCAGGGTGAAGAGCTGACCGCGGGTGACCCCCAGGGTGCGCAGGCCGCCGAGCAACGCTCGCCGTTGCAGCACGGCAAAGGTCAGGGTGTTGTAGATGATGAAGCCCCCCACCAGCACCGCCAGCAGGCTCATGGCAGCGAGGTTCAGGTGGAAGGCCTCGGTCATGCTGGTCAGGCTGGCGCTGCGGCGGGTGGCCGCGTTCAGGCGCAGCCCCGGCGGGAGTGCTGGCGCGAGCGCCTGGGCCTCTTTGGGACTGAGGATCAGGTCGATCCGATCGAGCACCCCGACCCGGTCCAGTATCTCTTGGGCGGTGGCGATGTCGGAGACCAGGAGCCCGGCGGCACTGGCGCTGTCCTGGGCCTCGATCAGCCCCGCCAGGCGCAGCCGCAGTGCCCGGCCGGCCACATCCAGCGTCACCGGATCGCCCACCGCGAGGCCCAGTC
>JAEHCY010000667.1 GCA_016880695.1 Chromatiaceae bacterium
CCGCGGGGTCGATCTTCTTCAACACCCGGGCGATCTTGCTCAGTTCCTCCATCAGGTTGGTCTTGGTGTGCAACCGCCCGGCGGTATCGGCGATGAGCACGTCAAGGTGGCGCGCGCTGGCGGCGGCGAAGGCATCGTAGATCACCGCGGCGGCATCCGCGCCGCTGTGCTGGGCCACCACCGGTACCTGGTTGCGTTGTCCCCAGACCTGCAACTGCTCCACCGCTGCCGCACGGAAGGTGTCGCCCGCGGCCAGCATGATACTGTTGCCTTCCTGCTGCAGCCGCCGGGCGAGCTTGCCGATGGTGGTGGTCTTGCCGGCACCGTTCACGCCCACCATCAGAATCACCTGCGGGCGCCCCGGCTCGGGTTGTCCGACCGGCGCCTCGCAGCGCTTGAGGATGCCGAGAAGCTCAGCCTTGAGGGCGGCGGTGAGTGCCTGGGGGTCGGAGAGCTCGCGGCGGTTCACCCGCGCGGTCAGCTCGGCGACGATCCGCGTGGTGGCCTCCACCCCCACGTCCGCGGTCAACAACAGCGTCTCCAGCTCATCGAGGATGTCGGCATCGATGCTCTTGCGGCCCCGGAGCAATTGTCCGAGACGCTCGCCGAGTTGATCGCGGGAGCGGACCAGCCGACTCTTGAGTCGGGCGAACAGACCCTGATCTTGTGGTTCGGGAGCGATGCTCTCCGCTTGCGTCCGCTTGGGTTTGCCGAAACCGAACATGTGCGTGATGGTGCTCGAAGGCTAACTGCTCGGGCCCTTAGGGGGGCCTGGAACCTCGCAGGGTGCCGAAGGTCTCTAGTGTGGACGCTCGCCTGCGCCAGCGCGGTTTGCCACAATGCCGTGGCCGGGACCACCAGCGGCATGCTAGCAAAACGGGATTCACAATTCACAACCTGAAGGAACTGCTATTCATGATACGAGCCGCTACAGCGCTGCTCTGCACCCTTCTCCCGACACTCGCGCTCGCTAGCGGGCCGCGGGTGCAGGAGATGACCCTCGAAAACGGTCTTGCGGTCATCGTCAAGGAAGACCATCGGGCGCCCATCGTGACCTCCCAGGTCTGGTATCGGGTGGGCTCGAGCTATGAGCACAATGGTATTACCGGCATCTCCCATGTTCTCGAGCACATGATGTTCAAGGGCACGCAAAAGCATGGTCCGAATCAGTTCTCCCGCATCGTGGCGGCCAACGGTGGGGACGACAACGCCTTCACCGGGCGCGACTACACGGCGTATTACCAGAACCTGGCGAGCGACCGTCTCGAGGTGGCTTTCGAGCTGGAGGCCGACCGGATGCGCAATCTCAACCTCGCCGAGGAGGAGTTCGCCAAGGAGGTGGAGGTAGTCAAGGAGGAACGGCGCTTGCGTACCGAGGACGACCCCGAGTCCCTCACCTCCGAGCAGTTCAACGCGGTGGCCTATCTGGCGTCCCCCTATCGCATCCCGGTGATCGGTTGGGCCGGCGACCTGGAATCCCTCGCGGTGAGCGATCTCCAGCAGTGGTCTCGACAATGGTACGCGCCCAACAATGCCACCCTGGTGGTGGTGGGGGATGTGGCACCGGAGCGGGTGTTCGACCTCGCCCGCAAGCATTTCGGGCCACTGAAGGCGGAGGTGGTGTCGGAGGTGAAGGTGGGCACCGAGCCGGAGCAGCGAGGCGAGAAACGCATCGCGGTGAAAGCCCCGGCGCGGGAGCCCTACCTGGTCCTGGGCTACAAGGCCACAGCGGTGGGACACACCGAGGCGGATTGGGAGCCCTATGCGCTGGAGATGCTCGCCGAGATCCTCGATGGGGACAGTGCCTCGCGCCTGAGCAAGAACCTGGTGCGGGGCTCGGAGGTGGCTGCTTCGGCCAATGCCGGCTACAGCGCCTTCAGCCGCCTACCGGGCATGCTGCTCCTGGAGGGCACCCCTGCCCAGGGACGCACTGCCGCCGAGCTGGAAGCGGCCCTGCGGGCGGAGGTGACCCGCTTGCGCGAGCAGCCCGTTAGCCCCGAGGAGCTCGAACGGGTCCGCGCCCAGGTGACCGCGGCCAAGATCTACGAGAAGGACTCGGTGTTCGCCCAGGCCATGCAGATCGGGCTGCTGGAAACCGTCGGCCTCGATTGGCGGCTCGGCGAGACCTATGTGGACCGGCTCTCGGCGGTGACGCCGGAGCAGGTGCAGGCGGTTGCCCGCAAGCACCTCTCCGACGACAACCTGACGGTGGCGGTGCTCGATCCCCAGCCCCTCGAGGGCAAGGTGGAGCGGCAAGCGGCCGCGGGAGCTCGCCATGAGGTTCGTTAAGCCTGGCCGGAGATGGCTGCTGTGGGTTCTCTTGGGCCTGGTCGCCACGCCGCTATGGGCGGGGCCCCAGATACAGGAATGGAAGACCAGCAACGGCACCCGGGTGCTGTTTGTGCAGGCCCCCGAGCTACCGATCCTGGACGTGCAGGTGGTGTTCGATGCGGGCAGCGCTCGGGATGCGGCCACCCCTGGGCTGGCCTCCCTGACCAACGCCCTGCTGAGCCAGGGGGCGGGGGAGTGGAGCGCGGACGCGATCGCCGAGCGGCTCGCCAAAGTGGGGGCACAGCTCGGTTCGGGGTCCCTGAGGGACATGGCCTGGGTGTCGATGCGGACCCTGACCCGGGAGCCGGCGCTCGGGGTGGCGATGGAGACCCTCGCGGGGGTGGTCGCGCGACCGGCTTTCGCGCAGGAGGATTTCGAGCGGCTGCGCAAGTCCACCCTGGTCAGCCTGCGGCAGGACGAGCAGGAGCCCGGCAGCGTGGGGATGAAGGCACTCTATCGCCAGATCTATGGCCAGCACCCCTACGCCAGCGATCCCGCGGGCACCCAAGCCAGTGTCGGGTCGCTGAAGGCCGCAGATCTGCGGGGATTTCATCAGCGCTACTACGTGGCCGCCAACGCGCTGGTGGTGATGGTGGGCGACCTCCGCCGCGAGCAGGCGGAGCGCATCGGTGCGGAGCTGGTCGCCGCTTTACCCGCCGGTGAGCGCGCTGGCCCAGTGCCCGCGGTGGCGGAACTTTCCGAGGGGAGCACCGAGCGGTTGGCGTTTCCCTCCACCCAGACCCACATCTACGCCGGCCAGCCCGGCATGCGGCGCGGCGATCCCGACTACTTCCCCCTCTACGTGGGGAACCATATCCTCGGTGGGAGCGGGCTGGTGTCGCTGCTGAGCGAGGAGGTGCGCGAGAAGCGGGGGCTTTCCTACAGCGTCTATAGCTCGTTTGTGCCCATGCGCGGTCTGGGGCCGTTTGTGCTCGGGCTGCAGACCAAGACCAGCCAGGCGGGCGAGGCGCAGAAGGTGCTGCTCGAGACCCTCTCGCGGTTCGCCGAGGGGGGGCCGAGCGAGGAGGAGCTCAAGGCGGCCAAGCAGAACATCACCGGCGGATTCCCCCTGCGCCTCGCCAGCAATAGCAAGATCGTGCAGAACCTGGCCTCCATCGGTTTCTACGGTCTGCCCCTCGACTACCTCGACCGTTTCAACGAGCGGGTCGAGGCAGTGACGGTGGAGCAGGTGCGCGACGCCTTCCACCGCCGCATCGATCCGCGCCGTCTGGCGGTGGTCATCGTGGGACCGAAGGACGACGGGGACAAGGTTGCTCGGGTTGAGGAGTGAGCCTGGCGTTCAGGCACGCGGCGCGGGCGAGGTCCGCATCATCGCCGGCCGGCTGCGCGGGCGGCGGCTCCACTTCCGCGCGCACCCAGGCCTGCGACCCACCGGGGACCGGGTACGGGAGACCCTGTTCAACTGGCTGGCACCTTTGATTGCGGGTGCCCGCTGCCTGGACCTCTTCGCCGGCAGCGGGGCTCTGGGTTTCGAGGCCGCCTCTCGCGGGGCGGCCGAGGTGGTGATGGTGGAGCAGGCGAGCGGCGCGGCGCGGAGCCTGCGGGCGAATCGGGAGCGTCTCGGGGTGCGGGAGATTGTCGTGGTCCAGGACGATGCCCTGCGCTGGCTTGGGGGTCCCCCGCAGCCCTTCGATCTGGTGCTGCTCGATCCCCCCTTCGCCCAAGGCCTGTTGCGGTTGTGCTGCGAGCGGCTCAGCGACGGCGGATGGTTGTGCCCGGGGGGGGCACTGGTCTACCTCGAGGCGGATGTCCGCGGCGGACTCCCCGAGCTTCCCGCGGCCTGGCGTTGGTGGCGCGAGGGGCGGGCGGGTCAGGTCGCCTTCGGTCTGGCGCGCACGGACCGCGAGGCGGAAGGTAACCTATCGGTCGCTTGACCTCGGCTGGCCTCTGCTATGATTGGACCCCGAGGCAGCCATGAAACAGACCAGCGTAGTTTACCCAGGCACCTTCGATCCTGTGACCAATGGCCACAGCGATCTCATCGAGCGCGCGGCCTGTCTATTCGACCGGGTGATCGTGGGGGTGGCGGAGAACGCCGGCAAGAACCCCGCCTTTACCCTGGCGGAGCGTGTGGAGCTGCTGCAGGAGACGCTGGGCTCTCTCAGCAACGTGGAGATCCGGCCCTTCTCCGGCCTGCTAATCCATTTTGTCCGCAGCCAGGGGGCGCGGGTCGTGCTCCGCGGTTTGCGCGCGGTGTCCGATTTTGAGTACGAGGTCCAACTCGCGGGCATGAACCGGCGTCTGGACCCCAACCTGGAGACGCTGTTTCTGACCCCCGCGGAGCAGTTCACCTTCATCTCCTCCAGCCTGGTCCGTGAGATTGCCGTGCTCGGCGGGGATGTATCCTCCTTCGTCCATCCGCGAGTCCGAGCTGCGTTGCGCAAACGCTTCGGATAACATGCACCCCTCGAGAACCCCACCGATTTCCATCGAGAGAATCACGCTTGAGTAGGAGTTGAACCATGTCGCTTCTGATTACCGACGAGTGCATCAACTGTGATGTTTGCGAACCGGAATGCCCCAACGGCGCGATCAGCCAGGGAGAGGAGATCTATGTGATCGACCCCAACCTGTGCACCGAGTGCGTCGGACACTACGATACCTCCCAATGCGTCGAGGTCTGCCCGGTCGATTGCATCATCAAAAACCCCGACCATGAAGAGAGCTACGAGGAGCTCTACACCAAGTACAACCAGATCACCCAACAGGCGGGTTGATCCCGCGACAGCCTCCCCATGGCCGCTCGGGCGTGCCTGCTGCCGGTGTGCCCGGTGCGGGAGGGCACAGCGCTTATGCCGCAGTAGGCCGGGGGTTGAGAACCAGGGCGATCGATACCAGCTTCCTCTCCATAACACCCTCTGGAGTGCCACCGGTTCGGCGGTGAATACCGGTACCAACCGCGTCACCGCCAAACCTTAACGCAGCAAAAATTTCGGGGCGTGGTAGTCCCGGCCAGGTATAGCGAGGTAGTGATGAGATGAAACAGATAATTTGGTTCTTTGTCGGTTTGCTGGGGATTAGTCTCCTGACCCAAGGCGATGCGGAGGCCCGGCGTATGGGCGGAGGCTCGAATGTGGGCAAGCAGTACAGCGTTCCCGCTCAGCCAGCTCGTCCGGCGGGATCCCCGGCCACTGCCGCGACCCCCTCGAAGCCGATGTCGCCGGCCGGCGCGCCCGCGAGTGGCGCCTCCCGTTGGTTAGGTCCCTTGGCCGGCATCGCCGCCGGTGGGCTGCTGGCGGCGATGCTGTTCGGTGATGGCTTCGACGGCCTGCAGGTGCTGGATCTGCTCCTGTTCGCGGCGCTCGCGCTGGGTGCGGTCATGCTGTTCCGGCGCATGCGGCGCGGGGCGCCGCAGCTCGCGGGGGCCGGCGCCCTGGGAGGAGGCTACAGCCCGCCCGTGCCCAAGGATCTGCCGCTGGGGGCCAGCGGATCCGCCGCGCCGGCGGTGGGCTTTGATGCCCCCGCCTGGTTTGACGAGTCCGGGTTCGTGGGCGGGGCCAAGCGACATTTCGTCGCACTCCAGGCGGCCTGGGACCAGGGCGATCTTGGGAGCCTGCGCGAATACGCCACACCCGAGCTGTTAGATGAGCTCACCCGTGAGCGCACCCGCCTGGGTGCCGAGCGCCACGAGACCGAGGTGGTCACCCTAGAAGCGGCTCTCGCCGGTATTCGTCGCGACGGCGACCAGGTGGTGGCTAGCATCCTGTTCTCGGGGCTGATTCGCGAAGGGCACGGTGCCCGACCCGAGCCCTTCCGCGAGATCTGGCACGTTGCCCACGCCTGGGAGAGCGCCGCCGGCGACTGGCTCCTGACCGGGATCCAGCAGGTCAGCGACTGATCGTTCGTCGGCAGCTTTCAGCCTTCTAGACCCTTACCCCGGCAGGGATCGCCGGGGTGCAGAGCCCAAGGAGGGGCCGCAACCCCCAGAACTTCTCCTGCGTTGTGACGCTTGCCGGTGGTTTGTCCCTTTCCACATCGAAGGGCCCGATGGCGGCAACAGCGGTTTTCAGAGCAGCGCACCCCCGCTGAGTGCCAGCCGGGCTTGCCCTCGCTCAACGCTGGCAGCAGGGGCAGTAGAAGCTCGAGCGCTGGCCGATGCGCTGCTGCTC
>JAEHCY010000105.1 GCA_016880695.1 Chromatiaceae bacterium
CACACCGACAAGGCGGGCGAGATCACCAAGAAGGATCTGGACACCGCCCGGCAGGCGGCGCGGGAGGTGGACGAGGGCCACTCCAGGATCCGCGCCATCGTCTCGGTGCTGATGCTGCGGGAGGGCTGGGACGTGCACAACGTCTCCGTGATCCTGGGTCTGCGGCCCTTCACCGCCAAGGCGGCCATCCTGCCCGAGCAGGCCATCGGCCGGGGCCTGCGGCTGATGCGGAAGGTGCCGCGGGACAACAATCAGATCTTGGAGCTGATCGGTACCAACGCCTTCGAGAATTTCATCCGCGAGCTGGAGAAAGAGGGGGTCGGGATCGCGACGGCGGTGCACCCGCCCAAGCCCGGGCGGGAGGTGTTCCCCCTGAAGGAGCGGGCCCACCTGGACATCGCCATCCCCCAGACGACTCCGCTCTACGACCGTAACTACACCCGACTCTCGGAGCTGGACCCGCTGAGGCTGCCAGCGCTGGCGAAGGAGGAGGATCTCAACCGGGAGGTGAAGAACCAGATCGACCTGGTCCATGGCACAGTGGATGTGAAAGTCGGCTCGGACGAGGTGGAGTTCAACGCGGGCAATTTGCCGCCGGTGGAGAACCTGTTGTCCTCACTGGCCAACCGCGTGGAGAGGCGCGCCCGGCTGCCGGGACGATTCGCCGAGGTCTATCCGCTGGTGCGGGACTATGTCCGTAAGCGGTGCTTCGGCGGGATCGTCGAGCTGGATGACGCCGGCGTGCGCCGGGCGCTGAATCACTCGGGACTTCTCGACGCGGTCGCGGGTCTATTCGCCCGGGCGATCGGCGAGCTCACGGTCGAAGCGACACCGGTGAAGCTCCAGGGCGAGCCCTATCGACTCTCCGACACGCCGCGCTTCACCTGGCGCCGCATGGCCCTGCCCGCCCAGAAGACCATCTTCAACCTGGTCGCCTGCTACAACCCGTTCGAGGCGGAGTTCGCGGCCTTCCTGGACACCTGCGATGACATCACGTGCTTCGCCGCCCTGGCGGAGTGGTTCACCCAGTTTCATGTGCAGTATCTATCCAGCACCGGCGCCGTGCGTCTGTACTACCCGGATTTCGTGGCGGTCCAAACGACGCAAGCGGGCCTGGTGCACTGGATCGTCGAGACCAAGGGGCGCGAGTTCGACGACACCGACGCCAAGGCAAGGAACATGGGGCTCTGGTGCGAAGAGGTAAGCCGTGAGACGGGCCAGATATGGCGCTATCTCAAGGTGTCGCAGATTCTTTTCGATGAATTCGCGGCTAAAGGTCCGACGCGCTCGTACCAATCCTTGTTGGATTGGAAGCATCCCCAAGGGGCGTTATGCGCATAGAGCCCCCCTCCCTCCACCAGATGCTGCGTGAGCTGATCGCGGTGCCATCGGTGAGCAGCGTGGTGCCCGCGTTCGATCAGGGCAACGAGGCGGTGGTCCATCGGTTGGCCGACTGGCTGGAAGCCGCGGGATTCGACGTGGAGGTGCTGCCGCTGCCGGGTTTCCCCGGCAAGGCCAACCTGGTGGCTACGTTGGGGAGGGGGAGCGACGGCCTGGTCCTTGCTGGGCATACCGATACCGTCCCCTACGATCTGGAGGGCTGGCGCCAGGATCCGTTCCGGCTGACGGAGGAGGGCGGTCGCCTGTATGGGCTTGGCACTTCCGACATGAAGTCCTTTCTTGCCCTGGTCATCGAGGCGGCGCGGGCGCTGCGCGCCGGGGACCTGAAACGTCCCCTGACCCTTCTCGCCACAGCGGATGAGGAGTCCTCCATGGCGGGCGCGCGGACGCTCCAGGCATCGGGTTGTGTCCTGGGTCGCTACGCGGTGATCGGGGAGCCCACGGGGCTGCGGCCGGTGCGTCTGCACAAGGGCATCCTGATGGAGGCCATCCGGCTGATCGGCCGCTCCGGACACTCAAGCGATCCCGATCTCGGCAACAGCGCGCTGGAGGGAATGCACGAGCTCATCGGCGAGATCCTCCACTGGCGGGCGGAGCTTCAGTCCCGCCACCGTCACCCGGCCCTCGCGGTACCGGTTCCCACCCTGAACCTCGGCCACATCCACGGCGGCGACAACGCGAATCGCATCTGCGGGCGTTGCGAGCTGCACATCGATCTCCGGCCGGTGCCCGGCGTGGAGTCCGACGAGCTGCGTGCAGCGCTCGCCGAGCGGGTCGGCCGTGTAGCGCAGCGGCGTGGGCTTGAATGGGAGGTGGCATCCCTGTTTCCGGGTGTCCCCGCCATGGAGACGTCGGCGGATTCGCCAATCGTGCGTTTTGCCGAAGGGCTCGCCGGCCGGCCGGCGGAAGCGGTGGCCTTTGCCACCGAGGGGCCGTTCTTGACCGAGATGGGTATGGAGACATTGATCTGGGGCCCGGGGGACATCGCCCAGGCTCACCAGCCGAATGAGTACCTGTCGCTGGACCGTCTAGCCCCCACACTGGAGGGGTTGCGGGCAATGATTCAGCGTTTTTGTGTTGACCGCGATTGATTCTCCGCTCAAGAGCAGTGGCGCGGCCAGCACACCCCATGACTGCAGGAGTTGTTCCCACTGCCCCGGGTTCGTAAGCTCACCCCTCCAGAAGCGAACCACAGACCACCCTAGCGAAGATGCTGTGAGCATCCAACGAGAACACCGCGACCAGACCGACTTTTCGGACGTGCCAGAGTGTGCCGACCTCGTGCCCCGCCAGTAACCCACTGGGTTGGGGGCCTGACGCAGCGGCATGAAATCGCGGCGCACCGAACCGCATCTCCCCCAATGGCTGTTGCTCTCGGTTCTTGAGCCCGTTCTGGGAGAAAAACGGCGCCCGCAGGCGCCGTC
>JAEHCY010000668.1 GCA_016880695.1 Chromatiaceae bacterium
GCCAACGATCTGGGGCTGACCAATGCTGTGCCGGGGCAGGTCATCGTACATACGGATGGTCGGCTGCGACCGATCCAGTTGGGCAAACTGACCCTCCAGTTCAAACTGACGGCCCCAAGCAAGCTCTACTGGGCGGACCGTCCGGCCATGCGAGTGGTGCAAGCCCTGTACTGGCTCCGCGATGGTCTGAAGGGTGGTGCCCAGATCGATCAGGATGCGATTCAAGCCAAGCTCATTCGGCTACTACAGGACTCAAGCCAGGGAAGCGCGATTCGTGATGATCTGCGATCCGGCTTACACACTGTGCCGTCGTGGATGCAACAGTGGATTCGCGATCTGCTTGCCCGGTCCGAGCAGGCAAGCACCAAGGCTTCGCCGTGAACGCCGGCTTTCTTCGCATCATCGCCGCCTCTCCCGAGGATCGTCGCGGCCTGTTCCTGGCGACCGCCAACCGGCTCGGCACGCCACTACAGAACGTTGAGAAGGACTTCTGGGTGTCCTGGGTGCTGGACCTGCTGTTCAATGGCCGCGACGCCGGCGAGCCGCGCCTGCTCTTCAAGGGCGGGACATCGCTGTCCAAGGCCTACGGGCTGATCTCCCGGTTTTCTGAAGACATCGATATCACGGTGTTCCGGGAAGACATTGGCCAGGACATCCAGGTTGGCGACCTGGAGGGTCTCTCGGGCAAGCAGCAACGCCTCCTACTGGAAGCCATCAAGCAGGCCTGCCAGGCTTACATCCAGGGCACACTCAAAGCGCGTTTGAACCGGCAGATCGAGGCAGCATTTCGCGAAGCGGGAGTATCGCTTGCAGAAGCCCCCGTCGTTCACGATCCTGACGATCCGGATCAACAGACACTGCTGGTACGTTACCCTTCCGTCAGCACGGGTGTCGACGAATATGTGAAGCCAACGGTCAAGATCGAAGCTGGAGCCAAGTCGGCTCTGGACCCGCACCGTTTCGCCACCATTCAACCCTATGTCGCCGACGACATGCCGGCGGCCGATCTCGTCGTGCCGGGCGTGGTCACCATCGATGCCGAGCGTACTTTCTGGGACAAGGTCGTGATCTTGCATGGCCTGCGTCGTTGGCATGACAACCGGGGGGTGTTGCGCCAGCATGGCCATCGTGTTTCGCGGCACTACTACGACATCTACAAATTGATGCGTTCTCCGGTAGGGCAACAGGCAGCAACGGATCATGCACTGGCTCTCGACTGTGCGCGTCACGCCCTGATGTTTTTCAACAGCGCGGACCTGGACCTGCTGCATGCCCGGCCCGGTTCATTTGCGATCACACCGACACCCGGGATGGTGGATGCGCTCAGGCGTGACTACCAGGCGATGACCGGGATGATTTTTGGTGAGGTGCCCGATTTTGCCGAGGTGCTTGATGCCACTCGGCAACTTGAGCAGGTGATCAACCAAGGGATCCCATGATCTGCGCGTGCACGATGTTCAGCGTTCTATCGTCTGCCAGAGTCCAACAGAATTGGCATGGCCATTCAGCTGACCCTGTTGCCCGGTTGTGTTTCTATTTTCAGGCTGTCATCCAGTAACAGAAACAGCATCTCGTCGTCCGTCGACGTGTATATGCTGGTGGTTGCCACGCTGGCGTGTCCGAGCAGGCGCTGGATCATGTTGACCGGCATCGTCTCTGCGGAATGTGCGCCGCGCGTGTGTCTCAGCCAGTGCGTCGAGGCTTTCGCCATCTTTTTGGCATCGTCATGATGCCCCTGCGTGGCAAGCTCCGCAGCCGCCTCCCTGAAGAACACCTTCAAGGCCTTGTACAGCGTCGTGGGATTCAGGGTGCCCGTATCCTGCCCAAGCCGCAGCCGGGCGATCATGGGAATGTCTTCAGGATTATCCAGTGGGTCGACATTCAGGCCCCGCCAGGCCAGGTAATCGCGTAATGCATCCATCACCATGCCGGGCATCGGGACTGCCCGCCATTTGCCACCCTTGCCGAGCACTTTCAGCATCCAGCGGACACCCAGGTCACGCTTGAGCGGGACCGAATAGAGTCTCCCCAGGCGGGCATCCACCAGTTCGGTGAGCCGTAGCCCCGTGGCATAGGCGAAGGGGAGTACGAAGCGCAAGCGCCGGACGGATTCTTCCATAGGCTGGCGGTGCAGATACTCCATGAGAAATGCCCACTGGCTGCGTGTGAAGGCGTGCGTCAGTTCCAAATCAGGCGCGGTGGCCACGCCCATCACCCGCTGTGGCGGCGGCACGCCGTCCCATGGATTGCTGTCGAGGTAACGCACTTTGGCAAGCCACTCGAACAGGGATTTGAGGATGGTGTGGGCCTGGATTTGGCTGCGCAGCGAGGCGGCTCCTTCAAATGGCCGCCAGTTGGCTGACCAGCGCGGTGTGCTGCGTTTTCCCATCCATTCCGCCTGGGGAAGGCGCCATGGCCATGCCGCGGGCAATGTGCGGCCGAGCCCGCCCAGCCAGTCCCGGTAAGCAACGGCATCCTCGATCGACAGCGACGACAGGGCGCATCCGCGCTCCATCACTGACCAGATCAGGAGGCGCTCTGCCTCGCGGCGATAGGCGCGCTCGGTATGCGGATTCGAAGCGCGTGCTTTCAACCAGGCCTGGATCGCCTGATAGTCATTTTCAGCATTGATGCGGCTGCGGCCGAGGCATCGGTTCTCGCCAACCGAGCCGTCCAGCTCCGCCGGCGTCGAGAACGACTCCAGCGGCATGATGGCGGTGGCCGAGGCCCGGGTCAGTGCGATCGGCGACAGCGATCGCAGTGGGGCGAGCCCCTGTGGCGCCATCACACCCAGACTGCCTTCGTGGGAGGCAAGCCAGGTTACGAGCCGGCGCGCCCCTTTTTCGCCGAGGCGGGGCACGGATACCCACCAGCGGTAGCCCTGGGTGCGGACGCGCTGATGGAGCGCGGATGCGCCCTGTCGTCGCTGTCGATCGAGGATGCC
>JAEHCY010000669.1 GCA_016880695.1 Chromatiaceae bacterium
CGGACGACCAGGCAGGGACCCTGATGCACGAGAGCTTCCACATCTACTTCGGGTTCATCGACGACGTCGGACACGAGGGCAACGCCCACTGTTACGAGCAGTTGGCGTTTGATCTGAATGGCGTGACGATCAATCCCGCCTTTGTCGGCAGTTGCCCGGCGTGACACGAGCCGCTCCAGGAGCACAACGACCATGGCCTCCGAATTCCCCCGCCGCCCCCGCATCCTCAAGGGTTCCCTGGTCGCCTATCAGCTCCCCGATCTGGTGCCGACCGTCATCGTGTTCCAGTACAACCCCGAGCAGCTCACCCGCTCGCTCAGCGGACGGACGGCGACGGGCGGCGGGCGCGGGGATGCGCAGCGCACCGACGGTCCACCCGAGGAGACCATCAGCCTTTCGGTGGAGATCGATGCGGCGGATCAGCTCGAGCAACCGGACCGCAACGGGATCACGGTGTCCAACGGCCTGCATCCGGCGATCGCCGCTCTGGAGGGCCTGCTCTATCCATCGTTCCCCGTGGTGGTCGCCAACCAGGTGCTCTCCGCCTTCGGCAGCGCCTTCATCCTGGGCGAGCCCGCGCCTTTGGCCCTGTTCATCTGGGGACCTCGGCGCGTGCTGCCGGTGCGGGTGCAGAGCCTGTCTATCACCGAGCAGGCCTTCGACGTGAACCTCAACCCGATCCTCGCCAAGGCGGAGCTGAGCCTCAAGGTGCTTACCTACCGGGAGCTGGACATGACTAATCCGGGCTACTGGGTCTACATGGCCTCCTTCACCCAGAAAGAGGTGATGGCCGCCCTGAATCTCACCCAGGGCACCGGCAATCTCGGCGCCACCCTGCCCTTTTAACGGGAGCCTGACCATGTTCTTCCGCGGCAGTCGCTACGAAGTCGTCGCCAACGCCACCCTCACCACCCCTGAGGGAAGGATGATTCCGTACAAGCGGGTGCGCTTCATCCCGCCCACGGAGGGTGTGCTGCCCGTCACCGTGCAACAGGGCGACCGCCTTGATCTCATCGCCTGGCAGGTCTATCGCGACCCCGAGCAGTTCTGGCGCATCTGCGATGCCCACGACGCCCTGCGCCCGGACGACCTGACGGCGGTACCCGGGGCCCGGCTCAAGGCCCCGATCCCGGTGCGGTGAGACGATGGGCCTGATCCCCTCCCTGTTTACCGTCAAGGTGGCCATGGCGCCCTTGCCCATGCCCTACCTCAACGCCCTCAAGGGCATCGAGGTGGAGACCTCCCTGGAGCAGGCCAGCGTGTTTCGGTTGCATTTCGAGCTGAGTCAGACCGCCCTGGGCGACTGGGACCTGCTCCAGTTCGACATCTTCCGGCCGCTGGTGCCGGTCAGCGTGAGCGTGATGTTGGGCAAGTTCCTGCCTGAGACCCTGATCAACGGCTACGTCCGGGAGGCACACCTGGACAATCGCACCCAGCCGGGTGCCTCGACCCTGGAGGTGGTGGGATTCGACGCAACAGCGACACTGATGAATCACCTGGAAATGCCGATGCCCCACCCCAACCAGCCGGACTCGGTGATCGCCATGACGATCTTCGGCCGCTACGGCATATTGCCTATGGCGTTCCCGCCGACGCCGCCGGGACGCACGGTGATGGATGTGACCACCACCCAGCGCGTCACCGACATCCGGCTGTTGCACGAGATGGCGCAACGCAACGCCTACGAATGCTTCGTGCAGCCCGACCCCCTGATCGGCACGGACCTGGGGCACTTCCACCCACCCCAATTGTTCCTGCCACCCCAGGGGGTGTTGTCCACCAACTTCGGGCTCGCCACCAACCTGGACAACTTCAACGTCCGCAACGACATGCTACAGCCCACCAGCGCCTTGGCACTCTGGCTGGACCCCGCGATGAAGGTGCCGATTCCGGCACCCGGGGTCGTGGCGCTGGAGCCGCCTTTGGGGCTCGAGCCGTCGCTCCTGCGCATCCTGCCCCCACCCCTGGTGCGGCCGGCCGCCACCTTCTCCGCCAACTACTCGGAGGTGCTGACCAGCAGCCAGTCCATCGCCAACCGCTCCAGTCGGTGCATCCGCGGCAGCGGCCAGGTAGACGGGCTGAAGTACGGCAAGGTGCTGCGTCCCGGGCTGCCGGTGGCCGTGCGCGGGGCAGGACGCGAGCACAGCGGCAATTACTACGTGACCCGGGTGGCGCACAGCCTCTCCACGGACCACTACACCCAGCGCTTCGACGCCTGGCGCAACGCCGTGGGTTTGACGGGGGCCGAGATCTTCATCGACCCGATGGCGGCGCTCAACTGACTCCTGGCAAAACGATGGACGGCAGCGAATCCCCCAATCCGACCGGCGCTGGCACCCCGCAGCGCTTCTACGGCAAGTATCGCGGCATCGTCACCAACAACGTTGACCCGCAGAACCTGGGCCGTATCCAGGCCATGGTGCCGGAGGTCTGGGGCGAGACGCCGGGACTGAGCTGGGCCGTGCCCTGCGCTCCCTATGCGGGGACGCAGGCAGGTCTCTTTGCGGTCCCACCGATAGGCGCTGGTGTTTGGATCGAGTTCGAGGCCGGGGATGTGTCCCGGCCCATCTGGGTCGGCGGCTGGTGGGGCGTGGCCGAGGTACCCCTCAAGCCCATGGGCATGCCCAGTCAGCAGCCCTTCACCAAGATTCTACGCACCGAGACCGGTCTGATCATTGCCCTTGATGACAGCACACAGAATGTAACCATCTCGGATGCGGCGGGGCTCAATCAGGTGGAGGTGAGCGTCCTGACCGGCAGCGTGACGGTGAAGGGGGCGGTGCGGGTGGTGCTCGACGCCCCCCTGGTTCAGGAAGGGAGCCAGGCGGCCATGCATCCTTCGGTCTTCGGCGACCAGCTCCTCAGCTATCTCGCCCAGATCGTCACCCTGTTCAACACCCACGTGCACCCGGGGGAGCTGGCAGCGGGTTTCATCCCGGTGACGCCGGCCCCGCCGGTGGCGCCGATGCCGCCGCCCACGCCGGTGCTCATTTCCACCAAGGTGTTCCTGGAGTAGCCCCATGCCCACACAACTGAAACCCGGCGCCATGGGATCACCCCTCGACGGCACTACGCCAACGGCGTTCGCCGACAGCATGGCCGCAGCCATCGAAGCGGAGCTCAACAAGCTGCTGCAGGCCGAAGGTCTGCCGCAGTTGCCCGTCAACGACAACTCGCGCGAGACGCGGGACCGACGCCGGCTGTTCGTGGCCATCGCCCGGGGTGTGGTCCGACATCTGGAGCAGCAGCGTGAATCGATCAAGGTGCAGCGCACCGACGGCACACAGGTCTCGCCAACCTTTGCCATCTACGGCAAGGACTGGTGATGGACGCGCGTTTCCTGGATTTCCCTTTGCACATCGACGGCAGCGGCCGCACCGCCGCGACCGACACCGACGATCATGTGCGCGACCTGATCCACCAGGTCCTGTTCACCGCGCCGGGCGAGCGGGTCAATCGCCCCGACTTCGGCTGCGGGCTGAAGCAGCTCGTATTCATGCCCAACAGCGACGCCCTGGCCGCCTCCACCCAGCAGTTGGTTCAGGGTGCCCTGCTGCGTTGGCTGGAGGAGTTGATCGTGGTGGAGGCAGTCAATGTACAGGCCACCGATTCATCCCTTGAGGTCACGGTGACCTACACCCGGCGGGACACCGGAGCACGCCATCAGGACCTGTTTCAGCGCGAGGTCGCCCAGTGACCCAGAACAGGCGCACCCGGAGCTGACGCCATGGCCGACCGCGACGCCAAGCAAGCCGACTGCCTGGATCCGGGTCGCAAGGCTGACGTGCGCGAGCACCCGACCCTGAACGGGATCGACTACGTCGAGTATTTCGAAGACCGTAACGCCCTGCCCAAGCCCCTCTATTGGCTGGTGGTAAGTTTCCTGCGCGCGGCCCCGGCCGGCTTGGTGGGCAACGCCGGCGCCTTCTCGGTGAGCGGCGGCGTGCGCATTACCGGCATCCGCGTGATCGAGGTGACGGCTGGCGCCGTCCCCAATCAGGTCCTACTGTATTTCGATCAGCCCGGCGACTTCTCGGACTATCGGCTTCGCATCGACAACGCCGCCCTGGACCCGGAGCTGATGGAGACCGCCTTTGGCTTCAAGCCCCACTGCCCCACTCCCTTCGATTGCCGTCAGGAACCGGATTGCCCTCCCGACACCTTCGAAGAACCGGTCCTCGACTATCTGGCCAAGGATTACGCCAGCTTCCGGCGTTTGTTGCTCGACCTGATCCCCACGCGCAACCCGGACTGGATCGAGCGGAACCCGGTGGATCTCGGCATTACGCTGGCTGAGCTGTTCGCCTATGTCGGCGACAACCTGAGCTATTTCCAGGATGCGGTCGCTACCGAATCGTATCTCGACACCTGCCGCCACCGGATCTCGGCACGGCGCCACGCGCGCCTCGTCGACTACGCCATGCACGACGGCCGCAACGCCTGGACCTACGTGCATCTGGAGGTCGATGGGTCAGGCAACGTCCCCCAGGGCACGCGCCTGCTGACGCGGGTGGCCGACCCGCCGATCAATCAGACCGCGCCTCCCGGACCGTTCATCCCGGCGCTGACCAACCTCCAGTTCGACAGCGATCCGGCGCTGCGGCGCGTGGAGGTGTTCGAGACCACGGCCCGCATCCACGCCAACCCACTCAACAATATTCTGTACATCCACACCTTCGGTGACAGTGAGTGCTGCCTGCCCGCCGGCGCGCGCAGCCTGTTCCTCTACTGCCTCACACCAGGTCCCGGCCCACTCTGGACCGCCAGCCGGCCGCCGCTTGCGGCGGGCGACTACCTGCTGCTCGAAGAAGCGAAAGGACCTGAGAGCGGACTCGCGGCCGATGCGAATCCGGCACACCGGCAGGTAGTGCGGATCACCGCAGCGGACCCCGCCGAGGACGGGGTCTATTTCGCCACCCTGGGCGGCCCCGGTGAGCTGCGCCCCATCGACGCACCGGTCCCGCCCGGTACGCCGGTGCTGCCGCTGCTCAAAGTCTCCTGGGACGAGGCCGATGCATTGGCATTCCCGCTGTGTCTGTCGTCCCGCCACATTGAAACCGGCGACCCCATCCGCAACGTCAGCATCGCTCGCGGCAATCTGGTTCCCTGCGACCACGGCCGCACGGTGCTGGAGGGCTACCAGGTCATCGAGGATGGGATGAAGCTCTACTTTCTGCCGGCCGGTGTCGATCCGGAGACCATGACGGCACCGGCGGTGGGCCGTACCGGCGTGGCGAGCCTCGGGTTGATCCGCAGTCCTGTCACTTTTCAGGCCATGCCTGCCAGGCCGACCTATGACGAGGAGGGGCGGCTCCGTCTGGCCCGCCACGGGTTGGGGGCCGACGTGCGGGCCTGTGCGCCAGCCGTGGTGCTGACCCTCCGATTCTCGCCCACCGAGACGGAGATCTGGGAGCCGGTACCCGACCTGCTCGGCAGCCGGGCCTTCGACCGGAACTTCGTGGCCGAAGTCGATAATGGCGGCGCGACAGTGCTGCGCTTCGGTGACGACGAGTACGGCCGGCGCCCCCTCGGCGTGCAGCAGATCACCGCACGCTACCGCGTGGGGAACGGCCGCGCAGGCAACATCGGTGCGGGGGCACTGGCTCACATCGTCGAGCCCCCCGCCGCGGACATGATCGATCCGGCAGACCCGGGCGCTCCGCCGGGTGCCTTTCCGGGCATCGTCCGGCTTTGGCAACCCTTGCCGGCGATCCAGGGTACCGACCCGGAATCCATTGAGGCGGTACGCCAGCATGCCCCCCGCGCCTTCCATGCGGAGCAGTTCCGCGCGGTGACCGAGGCGGACTGGACCCTGGCGGCAATGAAATTGCCCGGGATCGCCGCCGCCCACTGCGCCTTCCGCTGGACCGGGAGCTGGCACACCGTCTTCGTCGGCCTGCATCCGGCGGACTTCAACGATCTGGTCACCGAGGCCGGCGGGCGCACCCGCCTGTCCGATGCGCTGGCGGCGCGCGCCCGCAACCACCTGCTGCGCTACAAGCTGGCGGGCTACGATCTGGAGGTCCGCTCCGCGAGGTACGTACCCCTCGAGATCGAGCTCCAGATCTGCATCGCCCGGGGGCACTTCCGGGGCGACGTGCTAAAAGCCGTCTCTCAGGCGCTGAGCAATCGGCGCAACGCGGATGGCACCGTCGGGCTCTTCCACCCCACCCGCCTGAGCTTCGGACAATCGGTTTACCTGAGCCAGCTCTACGCCGCGACGAAGGCGGTGCCCGGGGTGGACTCGCTGGTGGTGACCGTATTCGAGCGTTATTGGGAGGCGGCCAACCAGGAGTTGGAGATGGGGGTGATTGAGATGGGGCTCTGGGAGATCGCGCGCCTCGACAACGATCGTAATTTTCCCGAGCTCGGCACCCTCAAGCTGACCGCGGTGGGAGGCCTGTGATGAAGCGCACGCGGAGCGATCTCTGCCACTGCTGCGAACCGCCGATCCCCGCCGCCCCCGCCGCGATCACCAACCGTCCGGGGCTCACGGCCATCGCCTACCGCATCGGCACCTTCGCGACCTTCCGGTCAGCGATGCTCCACGCCCTGCGGGACGAGCTCGGGCTATCGGGCCTTACCACCCGCGCCAGCGACGACTACAGCGTCACCCTCCTGGAGCTTTGGGCCGCGGTGGCCGACGTGCTCACCTTCTACCAAGAGCGCATCGCCAACGAGGCCTTTTTGCGCACCGCCCAGCACCGGGACTCCGTGCTGCGCCTGGCGCGGCTGCTCGATTATCGGCTGCGCCCCGGTCTGGCCGCGGAGACCCGGCTGGCCTTCACGATCGATCCCAATCAACTGCCCGCCAAAGGCAACAGCGTCCCCATCCCGGTGGGCGTGAAGGTCATGAGCATCCCCGGCCCAGGGGAGCAGCCCCAGTTCTTCGAGACTATCGAAGAGATACTCGGCGATGCGCGCATCAATGCCCTCTCCGCCCTGCCCGTGCCCGCGCTGATCAACCCCTTCGCCCAGGGGACCACCACTGCTCCCGTGCTGGAGCGGCCGGAATTCCTCGCGGTGGGCGACCGCCTGCTCTTCTTCAACGCCGTCGGGTTGGAAGAGAAGAAGGTGACCGCCCTTGATCGGCTGGACACGCCCGTCGGCAAGCGCCTGTCCTGGGAACCCGCCGTGCAGCGGGCCGGCGCGGTGGCCGCCGCCGCGCGCGTCGCCAAACTGCTCCGGCCCTTGCGCTTCTTCGGCGTCAACGCCGCCGACAGCTTCCAGTATTACGATCCGGGCACCCTTGCGGCCGGCGGGACCTGGACCTCGCCGCCTCGCTGGCAGAACCAGCCCCTCAACTTCTCCTTCACCGCAGGCGATACGAGCTATCCCCTCGATGCGGTCTATGAAGACCTCAAGCCGGGGATGCCGCTTCTGATGGACACGGCGACCGCCCCCGACCCGCTGCGCCTGGTGACCATCACCGAGGTCAAACAGGCCAAGGCGGCGTTGCACGCGAAGCATCCGCAGCAGGACACGGTGACCCAACTCAGGCTCACGCGGGTAATCCGCGACGCGCCCACCCTGCTGTCCAGGACCTCGAACCAGCTTGATGTCTTTGCCCGCAGCGGCACCGACTCCGCCCTCTACCTCGCCCGGACCGGGTCCGTCTGGCAGGGCTGGGAAGCGCTGGGTGGCCTCCTCACTAGCGAGCTAGCCGCCGTGGCCTGGGCAGCGGACCGCCTGGACATCTTCGTGCGGGGTGTGAACGGCGCGCTCTATCACCGCTGGCGTGTCGGTGCGACCGAGGGCGCCTGGCAGCCGCTCGACCACCAATGGCAATCCCTCGGCGGCGTTCTCACCTCGCCCCCCGTCGCTGTGGCTTGGGGCCCCAACCGCCTCGATGTGTTCGGGCGCGGGCTCGATGGGGCGCTCTGGCACCGCGGGTGGAACGGTACCGCCTGGAGCGGCTGGGAATGGCTGGGTGGCATTCTGACCTCGAAGCCGGTGGTGGCGGCCTGGGGCACCAATC
>JAEHCY010000012.1 GCA_016880695.1 Chromatiaceae bacterium
TCCGAGACGTGTAGTACCGGTCGCGGATGCCGCAGGTCCAGTAGCTCGAAGGCCCGCGCCTTGTTGCGCAGGGTGAGGGCATAGTCGAACAGCCGCCGCTGACGCTCGCGCAGCAGCCGCGCCAGGTCGATGGTGGCGCGCACATCGGCCAGGGCCTCGTGGGCGCCCTGGTGCTCGATCCCATTGGCCCTGCTCAGGTCCTCCAGGCGGAAACTGGTCGCACCGTCGTCGCGCGTGGGCCAGGAGATCCCCTCCGGTCGCAGGGCATGGGCGAGACGCAGGGTGTCGATCAGATCCCAGCGGGAGTTGCGGTTCTGCCATTCCCGGGCGTAGGGGTCGAGGAAGTTGCGGTAGAGGCCGTGGCGGGTCACCTCGTCGTCGAAGCGGATGCTGTTGTAACCCACCCCGCAGGTCTCAGGCGCCATGAGCTCGACGTTGTTGCGCGCGATGAACTCCGCCTCAGGCAGCCCTTCGCTCAGGGTGCGTTGCGGTGTAAGGCCGGTGATCAGGCAAGCCTCGGGACTCGGGAGGAGATCGTCAGCGGGGCGGCAGTAGAGTACCAGGGGCTCGCCGATGAGCCTGAGATCGGCATCGGTGCGCAACCCGGCGAACTGGGCGGGACGGTCACGGCGGGGCTCGTTGCCCCAGGTCTCGTAGTCGTGCCAGTAGAAGCTCGGGGTGGTCAAGCCTCAGCATCCCGGGCGACGGCGAACGCGTGCATACTTAGGCACTCCACCCCGATCTGGCGCAGGTCGTCACGGTTGTGGCGGGCTACCGCCGGGGTCTGGGCGGAGCTGGCATCGGTCAGGAGCACCGCTTCATAGCCGTGGCAGACCGCATCAAACAGGGTGACACGCAGACAGTTGGGGATCTGGGTACCCGACACCGCGATCCGCTCGATGCCCATTCGGCGCAGGACCCAGCCAAGCTCGGTGTGCATGAAGGCGCTCCAGCGCTGCTTGACGATGCGCAGATCGCCTGGCCGTGGCTCAAGCCCGGAGACAATCTCGCATCCCGGGGTCCCGGGGACCAGAAAGGGGTAGCGCCGAAACAGCCCCAAGCGCGTGCGCTCGACATCGCTGCCGTCGGCCACGTGCTCGCGCACCACATAAACCACTGGCCAGCCACGGGCGCGAAACCAGTCGGCGGCGTACGCGATCGCGGGTATCGTGGCCTGGGCCCCGGCCACGCACAGGACCGTGCCGGGCAGAACGAAGTCGTTCTGCATATCGACGATTAAGAGCACCCAGGGGGCCTTCAGCACGGCTCCCTGGCGCCGGAGAGCTGGGGCGAGACGAAACGCCCGCCCAGTTCTATCCCGCTCAGATCTTTTCCCGGATGCGCGCCGCCTTACCGGTGCGGCCACGCAGGTAATAGAGCTTGGCCCGGCGCACGTCGCCCCGCCTTTTCACCTGGATCTCGGCAATCAACGGGCTATAGGTCTGAAACACCCGCTCAACCCCCTCACCGTGAGAGATCTTGCGCACGGTGAAGGAGGAGTTGAGGCCGCGGTTGCGCTTGGCGATGACCACGCCTTCGAAGGCCTGCAGGCGCTCGCGGTTACCTTCCTTCACCTTGACCTGAACGACGATGGAGTCGCCGGGCGCGAAATTGGGCACCTCCCGGGTCATCTGCTCGGCTTCGAGCTGTTGGATGATGTTGCTCATGGTCTTCTTCTGCTCCTGATGCTCACCCGGCGTGCTCATGCGCGCGGACGAATTCGTCGAGTAAACCCTGTTCCTCGGGCGTGAGGCCCCGTTGCCGCAGCAGCTCGGGCCGCCGTTGCCAGGTCCGGCCGAGCGACTGCTGCAGGCGCCAGCGCCGGATCGCCGCATGGTTACCGCCCAACAGTACGGCCGGAACCTCCATGCCGTCGATCTCCTCTGGCCGCGTATAGTGCGGGCAATCGAGCAGGCCATCCACGTGGGAGTCCTGCCGAGCGGAGTCCGCATCCCCCAGCACACCGGGCTGCAGGCGCATCACCGCGTCCATCAGCACCATCGCCGCCAGTTCGCCGCCACTCAAGACGTAGTCCCCAATGGACCATTCCTCGTCGACGTGGCGCTCAATGATCCGCTCGTCGATACCCTCGTAGCGGCCCGCGACCAGAATCATCCCGGGGCGCCCCGCCATTGCCGCCACCGCCTGCTGGTCCATCAGCCGACCCTGGGGGCTGAGATACGCCACCGAGCTTCCCGGGGCTGCTGCCCGGGCCTCAGCGATGGCCGCCGTCAGGGGCGCATAGCTCATCAACATGCCCGGCCCGCCACCGTAGGGCCGATCGTCGACGCTGCGATGCGCATCGTGGGTGTAGTCCCGCGGGTTCCATAACCGCAGCTCCACCTGCCCCCCCTGCAGCGCCCTTCCCGTCACGCCCTGTCCCCGTAAGATCTCAAACAGGGCGGGAAACAGCGTGATGACATCGAACCGCATGGCCCCAGGCCTTATGTTTGGACCTGCTGAGCCACCCGATTAGGGCGTTGCGCCTCGCTCGGCCCCCTGCCCAACTACCTGAGCGGCTCCAAGCACCCGAAGCGGGACGGATCCTGCTCGCGCCACCCGCGACGCCCTCAAACACCCCCTCAGAAGTCGGCGTCCCAGTCTACCCGGATAAGACCGGCGTCGAACGCGACCTCCTCGATCACCTCTTCCCAGACGAACGGGATCAGTCGCTCCCGTTCACCCTGCACCACCAGCACGTCGTTGGCGCCGGTGGAAACGAGATACGCCACCTCTCCTAGGTCCCTGCCCTCGCGGTTGACAACGCGCAACCCCTCGAGGTCGGCCCAATAGAACTCGTCTTCCGCCGGCGGGGGCAACTGATCACGGCGAACCGCGATCGACTGTCCCATCAACGCCGCCGCCGCGTCGCGATCCTCGCATCCCGCAACCTGGGCGACGATGCCTTTGCTGTGGCGCTCACCGCCAACCAGCCGGTAGGGGACCGCGCCTCCGCTGCCGCCGAGATACCAGGGGGAGAAACTGAGGATGTTGTCCCTCGGCTCAGTGTAGGAACGCACCCGGACCCAGCCGCGCACGCCAAACACCCCCGATACCTCACCCACGACCACCAGACGCGCCCCGTCCCCGACACCGGGCGGGCGGTCCCGGTTGGACACCGCCCCCGACCGCCCAGGCTCAAGCGGCTTGCTTCTGTTGCTCCTTGATGAGCTGGGCAACCCGCTCGCTGGGCTGGGCACCCTGGCCGACCCAGTGGTCGATACGGGTCCCATCCAGCCGAAGCCGCTCTTCACCGCCGGCGGCAATGGGGTTAAAGAAACCCACCCGCTCGATGAAACGCCCGCCACGGGCGCTGCGGCTGTCGGTCACGACGATGTGGTAGAAGGGGCGCTTCTTGGCGCCGGCGCGCGCTAATCGAATTTTAACCATGCTCTATCCAACCGATCGAAACGGTGAAGCCAACCCGCCTTGGGTAAACGCGGAATTTTACGCAAATTCAAGCAAAAGTGAAGGACTTAATCGAGGCGGCGCGCCCCACCCCCGCCATGCGGGGCCAATCGGCGACGCCCCTTACCCTAGCTGGGGACCCCTCGTGCTAACGACCAAAACCCCGCGGCCCCAGCGGACCCGGCGGCAGACGGCCCCGAAGCCCCCGCATCATCCGCGCCATACCGCCGCCCTTCATCTTCTTCATCATCCTCTGCATCTGGGTGAACTGCTTGAGCAGTCGGTTGATGTCCTGCACCTGGGTGCCCGAGCCAGCGGCGACGCGCCGCTTGTGGGAGGCCTTGATCAGGGCCGGAAAGGCACGCTCGCGGGGGGTCATAGAGTTGACGATGGCGATCAGCTTCTTGACTTCCTTGTCATTCATTTGCTGCTTGAGCCCATCAGGCATCTGGCCCATGCCGGGCAGCTTCTCCATCAGGGTTGCCATCCCGCCGAGGCGGTTCATTTGCTCGAGCTGCTCCTTGAAATCCCCCAGATCGAAATCCTGCCCGCCGCGCAGCTTCGATACCAGCGCCTGGGCCTTCTCGTGATCGACCTTGCGCTGTACGTCCTCGACCAGCGAGAGCACATCCCCCATGCCCAGGATGCGGGAGGCGACACGGTCGGGATGGAAGGGCTCCAGCGCCCCGGTCTTCTCGCCGACACCGAGAAACTTGATCGGCTTGCCGGTGATCTGGCGGATGGACAGTGCCGCACCACCGCGGGCATCGCCGTCGGCCTTGGTGAGAATCACCCCGGTGAGCGGCAAGGCATCGCTGAAGGCCCTGGCGGCGTTGGCCGCATCCTGCCCGGTCATGCTGTCGACCACAAACAGGGTCTCGATGGGCCGGAGCGCGGCGTGGAGTTCCTGGATCTCCGCCATCATCGCCTCATCCACGTGCAGCCGGCCGGCGGTGTCGACGA
>JAEHCY010000670.1 GCA_016880695.1 Chromatiaceae bacterium
GCTCGAGCCGGTACAGGTGGGTGGGGTCCGGGTCACCAACGCCACCCTGCACAACGAGGACGAGATCCGCCGCAAGGACATCCGCGTCGGCGACAGCCTGATCGTGCGCCGGGCCGGGGACGTGATCCCCCAGATCACCGGGGTGGTACCGGAGCGGCGGCCCGCAGGCGCCGCGCCTTTCGTGATGCCGCTGCGGTGCCCGGTGTGCGGCTCGGAGGTGGTGCGGGTGGAGGGCGAGGCGGCCAGCCGCTGCACCGGCGGACTGTTTTGCGGTGCCCAGCGCAAGGAGACCCTCAAGCACTTCGCCTCCCGCCGAGCCCTGGACATCGAGGGACTCGGCGACAAGCTGGTGGAGCAGTTGGTGGACAAGGGACTGGTGGAGACCCCGGCCGATCTCTATGCGCTCGACCCGGCCACGCTGGCCGGCCTTGAGCGCATGGGGCAAAAATCCGCCGACAACCTGCTCGCCGCCCTCGAGCGTAGCAAATCCACCACTCTGCCCCGCTTCCTGTTCGCGCTGGGGATACGGGAGGTGGGTGAGGCCACCGCGCTCCTGCTCGCACGCCACTTCGGCGCGCTCGATCGGCTCATGGGGGCGGAGCTCGACGCGCTTCAGGGAATTCCCGACGTGGGACCGGTGGTCGCAGCCCATGTCCACGCCTTCTTCCGCCAGCCCCACAACCGGGAGGTCATCGCCGGTCTGCGCGCGTCCGGGGTAACCTGGCCCGCGGGCGAACCGGCGACCGCCCCCACCCATCCCCTGGCGGGCAAGACCTTCGTCATCACCGGCACCCTGGGCCGACCGCGGGATACGATCAAGGCGGAGCTCCAGGCGCTCGGGGCCAAGGTGACCGGCAGCGTGTCCCAGAAGACCGACTATCTGCTCGCTGGCAGCGACCCAGGCTCGAAGCTCGACCGGGCCCGCGAGCTCGGTGTGCGGATCCTCTCGGAGGAGGACCTCGCCGCGCTCGCGGGCTGAGCCGCCCTATTGGATCCGCCCCTGCCAACCCCCAATTTGTGGCGAAACGCGATTGAAGCCAGCGCACTGATTGGGGCGCAGAGCGGCGGTTAACGAGACCTGTCCTGAGGCTGGTCGCGGCGGACAAATCACCGGAAACCGCCGGATTGAGGTCGGTTGCCCCTCCTTTGGAAATCACCCATCGCGCAAGGCGGGCCCTTGCGCTAGTCTTTACTTGCGCGCCCCCTCCCAGGTCGAAACCATGCACGAGTTAAGTAAGGAACAGCAGATCCTCATCGCCATGCGGCAAACCCTGACCTCGGTGATTCGCGAGATCACCCCTCCCCCGGGAATGCGGCACCCCCTCTCGGAGCGAACCCTGGAGGATGTGCGCCAGTGCCTCGCCCTGATCTCGGCGCGGGAGAAAGAGCTGGCGGATGCCGAGGGCCGCGGCGGGGAACGGCCCTACTACGCGGACGAGCCGCCGAGCGCCCAGGTAGTGCCGATCAGTAAGATTGGAAGACCAACGAAAAAGGACTGAACCCATGTTTGCGCACAACCTCCCCCTCCGCCGACATCCATCCCTCGGCGCCATCCTGACCGCAGCCCTACTGCTCGGGGGGACGGGCTCGCTGCAGGCCAGCCACGCGGGCAATCCGGCGCCTGGCGCGGGCAACCTCAAGTGGGCGTACACTGGGGAACGCGGGCCCGAGCACTGGGCCGAGCTTTCAACGGGTTTCGCCACCTGTCGCGAGGGCAAGGCCCAGTCACCCATCGATATCCGCGGTGCGCGGCCCGATCTCGGCGAACCGCTCCTGTTCCGTTATCGCAGCAACTCACTCACCCTGGTCAATGACGGGCGCACCATCCGTGTGAACTACGAGCCGGGAAGCTATATCCGCCTCGGCCAGCGCCGCTACGAGCTGATCGAGACCGATTTCCACGTCCCGGGCGAGCACCGCGTCAACGGGGTGGCGGCGGACATGGTGGCCCATTTCCTGCACCGAGACAGCGACGGCAACCTGGCCATAGTGGAGGTCCCCTTCATCGCCGGCCGGCGCTTGAACAACATGCTGGCCCGTATCTGGGAAAACCTGCCCGAGCGACCAGGCGCCACCTACTCCGGCCGACAGGTGGGCATCAACCCCACCTTTCTGCTACCGAATGACCGCAGCTACTACGCCTACCTGGGCTCCCTGGCAACGCCCCCCTGTAGCGAGGGTGTGCAATGGTTCGTGTTCCGGGAGCCAGTGGAGGTGGATGCGAGCTACATCCGGCGCTTGCTCGATCTGGTCGGCCCCAATGCCCGGCCGGTGCAGCCCCTGAACGGCCGTCCCATCAGCCTCCAGTCTCGTTAGCCGGAGCTTCCCTCGAACACCCGGAAAGGCCGCATGCCGGCGGGTCCTCAACCGCCGGCACCCAGCAGGGTGGTCAGTGGGTCGCGGGGTGTCCGACCAGGATAACGGAACCCTCGCCCATGCAGGGGGCCTCCGCCGCCTGGCCGGCTAACCCGGCGCCGGGCGTTGCGCTTCGCCACGACTCACCTTTTGTCGCATCGATGCCTACTCGGAGGGCAGCGAACCTCCCGGGCCATAGCCATAGCCCGCTCCGGGACCGAAACCCGCGCCACCCCAGCAGGGCCCGCCGCCGCCTCCTCTGCGGCCGCCTCCGCGCTGAGCGCGCATCTGGTCGAACTGGGCGATCTGCTCGGGGGTGAGAATGCGGGCCATCTGCTCGCGCATGGCGTTTTGCTGGGCGGTGCGCATCTCTTGGCGCTCGCGGATGATGGGCTCGATCTGGGCCTTCTGCTCCGGGGTGAGATTGAGCCGGGCGGCCATGCGCTCGACCTTCGCCTGCGCCGGGTCACCTGCATTCATGGGCCCGCGGGGTGCGCCACCCTGAGCCCAGGGACAATTGGCGCCGCCGCAGGGACCGTAGCCTGGCGACTGGGCGAAGGCGCTGCTGGCGCTGGCGGTCAGAAGGCCGAGGGCGAGGGCTGTGAGGGTCTTGTTCATGGTGGATCTCCTGTGCTTGATCGGGGTTAAACGCGGGAGGGCAACCTGCCCTTCTGCTGACTAATAGATTAGTGAGGGAAGCAGCAACGCCGGTGCAGGGATTGCGCAAATACTGTGAAACCGGGTCGCGGGGGGCGGGCGCCGCACCGGGCGGCGCTCACTCGTCGGGGTCCGCGGGGTCGCGCTCCTCGTAGCGATAGCCGACCCCATAGACCGAATGGACCAGATCCCTTCCCGGAGCCAGCTCGGCAAGCTTTCGGCGCAGCTTCTTCACATGGCTGTCGATGGTGCGATCGGACACCACCCGATGATCGAGGTAGATGCGATCCATCAGCCGGTCCCGCGAGAAGATGCGCCCCGGCGCGGCGTAGAGGGTCTGCAGCAACGCGAACTCCACCGCGGTGAGCTCCAGCTCCTGCCCGCCGGCGCTGACCCGCAGACTGTCTGGATCCAGACGCAGACTGCCCCTCGTCGCGGGTGGCGGTGGAACGGTACGCCGCAGCACGGCCTTGACCCGGGCGACCACCTCGCGGGGGCTGTAGGGCTTGCAGATATAGTCATCGGCGCCGAGCTCGAGCCCCAGCAGGCGGTCGATCTCCTCCACCCGGGCGGTGGTCATGATGATGGGCACCCGGCTGAAGGCGCGGATCTCCCGGCAGATCTCCAGGCCGTCGCGGCCCGGCAGCATCAGATCGAGCAGAATCAGGGCCGGGCCCTGCTGGCGCACCCACTCCACCACCCCGCGGCCATCGCTGAGCCGCTGGACATCGAAGCCCGCGGCCTTGAGGTAGTCGGCGAGAAGACGGGCGAGCTTCTCCTCGTCCTCCACGATCAGCAGACGCTCGTTCATAGGGGCAACCTCACCCGGACCCATAACCCGCCGCGCGGCGAGGGCCGCGCCTCGATGCTGCCACCCTGGGCCTCGGCGATGTTCTTGCAGATGGCGAGGCCCAGGCCCGCACCGCCTGAGGCCCGGCTGCGCGAGCCCTCCACCCGGTAGAGACGATCAAACAGCCGCGGCAACGCCTCGGGCGGCACCCCTGGGGGGGAATCCTGAAAATCCACCACCAGGTCGCGCCCTTCCTGCGCCAGGGTCACCACCAATCCGCCCCCCGCGTCGCTGTACTGGAGACTGTTGCGCAGCAGGTTGGCGAAAAGCTGGGACAGGCGCTGGGCATCGGCGTACAGACTCACCGCGCCGGGGAGCCGGTCATCCAGGCGCAAGCCCAGGTTGGCCGCCGCAAACTGACCGCGGAAGCGGTCGATATCCGCCGCCAGCACCTCGGCGGGATCTGTATCCGCCTTGCGGTAGCTGAGCGCACCCAGATCGCTCATGGATAGCTCGTAGAGGTCGTCCACCAGGCGGCCCAGGCGCAAGACATCGGCGTGCAGCGAGTCCACCGCCGCCCGATCGAGCGGTCGCACCCCATCCTGCAGCGCCTCGATCTCGGCACGCAGCACCGCCAGCGGGGTACGCAGCTCGTGGGAGATATCCGCCACCCAGCGGCGGCGCGCGTGCTCATGGCGCTCGAGGGCCTCGCCCAGGGCGTTGAGGTCCCGGCCCAGACGACCGAGCTCATCGTCGCCGGTGGTGGTGACCCGAGCGCTGAAATCCCCGGCGGCCAGCCTGCGGGTGGCGGCCTGAAAGCCCTGCACCGGTCGCACCAAACGCCGCGCCAGCGGGAAGGACAGCGCCGCGGAGAGCCCGATCATGCCCAGCGCGATGAGGAGCAGCTCGCTGGCCTGGCGTTCCTGGAAGCGGATTTCCCCAAGCTCCGAGATGGAGGGTCCCGGCAGCAGGGCAAGCTCACCGATGCGCCGGCCCTCCGCCTCCAGCGGAAAGCGCCGGGTGCCCGCCAGCAAATCCGGCC
>JAEHCY010000671.1 GCA_016880695.1 Chromatiaceae bacterium
GCAGGGTCGCGGTAGAGGTGGGTATCGGAGATCTGTGCCAGGCGAAGCGCGGGTCGTGTCATCGGATCAGGCCTGAGCGGGCGAATGGGGGCTGTCGGAGATCGGCGGGTGCGATATAGTAGCCGAAACTTGCCCGGTGGCGGGTAGGCGGTAAGCCGCCCCTATCCCGTCGCGTTGCCATGGCGTCTTAGCGAACCATGACCCTCAGCGAGCTTCGGTACATCGTCGCGGTTGCGCGCGAACGCCACTTCGGGCGTGCGGCAAGCTCCTGTTTCGTCAGCCAGCCCACCCTGAGCGTGGCGGTGAAGAAGCTCGAGGACGAGCTCGGGGTGAGCCTGTTCGAGCGGGGGGCGGGGGAGGTTTCGGTGACCGCCGTGGGCGAGCAGATCGTCGCCCAGGCCCAGCGGGTGCTCGAGGAGGCCGAGGGCATCAAGCGGCTGGCGCGCTCGGGGCGGGATCAGCTCACGGGTACCTTGCGGGTGGGGGCCATCTACACCATCGGGCCTTATCTGTTTCCGCACCTGATCCCGATCATGGCGGAGCGTGCTCCCCAGATGCCGCTGGTGATCGAGGAGAACTTCACCGCGGTGCTCCGCGAGCGCCTGCGTCAGGGCAAGCTCGATGCCATCATCCTCTCCCTGCCGTTCGACGAGCCGGGGGTGGTGACGGCGCCCCTCTACGACGAGCCTTTCGTTCTGCTCCTGCCGAGTGCCCACCCTTGGAACCAGCGCGAGCAGGTGCCGGTGGAGGAGCTGGGAGAGGAAAATGTGCTGTTACTCGGCTCCGGGCACTGCTTCCGGGACCAGGTGCTGCAGGCCTGTCCCCGGTGCCTGCAGCCGTCCTATGGCGAAGGCCACCTGCAGCGGACCCTCGAGGGCGGGTCGCTGGAGACCATTCGCTACATGGTGGCGAGCGGCTTGGGCGTGACCGTGCTTCCCTGCAGCGCCGCGGGCGCGGATCGTTTCTCCGAGCGACTGGTGAGTGTCCGCCGCTTCGTGGGAGAGGCGCCCCAACGGCGGGTCGCCATCGCCTGGCGCAAGTCGTTTCCTCGTCCCGAGGCCGCCGCCCTGTTGCGGCAGGCGATCCGTGGCTGCAACCTGAGCTGTGTTCACTGGGTGAGCGAGGACTGAACCGCGGTCGCCGAGCCCATTGATGCAGCCTATGAGTATCATTGGAACAAACGATTTCAGCCGGCCCGGCGCGGCCGCTATAGTGGCGTTGTGTAAACGTCCGGCGGATTGCGACCGCCATTCACTCTCGAGAACCCGGATCGGAGAACCCCCATGTCCCTGAAAGGCAGCAAGACCGAAGAAAACCTCAAGGCCGCCTTTGCCGGCGAATCCCAGGCCAACCGCCGTTACCTCTACTTTGCCTCCAAGGCGGATGTTGAGGGCTACAACGATGTGGCGGCGGTGTTCCGTTCCACCGCCGAGGGCGAGACCGGCCACGCCCACGGCCACCTGGAGTATCTCGAGGCGGTGGGTGATCCGGCCACGGGTCTGCCCATCGGTGGGACCAGCGACAACCTCAAGGCCTCGATTGCGGGCGAGACCCACGAGTACACCGACATGTATCCCGGTATGGCGAAGGCTGCGCGGGACGAAGGTTTCGACGAGATTGCCGACTGGTTCGAGACCCTGGCGAAGGCGGAGCGCTCCCACGCCAACCGTTTCCAGAAGGCGCTGGATAACCTGGATCGCTAGTTAGGTGTGCGGAGAGCCTGCGGGCCTTATGGGCCCGTAGGCGCATTCATGAATTGAAGGGTAGAGGTAATCCCATGTCCGGCTCAACCACTCGCGAAGGAAGTCTTGAAGCACCGACCCGTCACTCCCTTAACTGGCAAAATCCGGATTTCTACAGCGAGGCCTCGCTGTTCACGGAGCTCGAGCGGATCTTCGAGATCTGCCATGGCTGCCGGCGTTGCGTGAGCCTTTGCCAGGCGTTTCCTTCCCTGTTCGATCTGGTGGACGCATCCGATACCCTGGAGGTCGATGGGGTCAGCAAAGCCGATTACTGGAAGGTGGTAGACCACTGCTACCTCTGCGACCTCTGTTATATGACCAAGTGCCCCTACGTGCCGCCGCATGCCTGGAACCTGGATTTCCCCCACGTGATGCTCCGTGCCAAGGCGGTCAAGTTCAAACAGGGCAAGTTCAAGGCCCGCGACAAGATCCTCTCGAGCACCGACCTGGTGGGTAGTCTGGCCGGGATACCGGTGGTTTCCGAGGTGGTGAACGCCGTGAACCGATCCTCGGTGGGGCGCAAGCTCCTGGAGTCCACCCTCGGGGTGGATCGCGATGCGGTACTGCCGAGCTACCACAGCAAGACCCTGCGCAAGCGGTTGAGCTACCTGC
>JAEHCY010000672.1 GCA_016880695.1 Chromatiaceae bacterium
CCGCTTCAGGGCCCCGATAAGCGAGACGATCTCCTGCTGCGGGAACAGGGGGACGAAAAACTCCATGAGGTAGCGGAGCTTCTTGCAGGTTTTGCGCAGCTCGTGGAACTGATCGAGAGGGCTGTCTGGGCTGAGTGCCTCACCCTCCTCCAGGGCCTGGAGATAGAGGCCCCAGATGCACGTTCGTGCCACCTCGCCGATGGGTCTGTCGGGGTCGCGTCCACTCGCGCGCGCTTTCCGGGGGCGGCCGAGGAAGCGCGCGAGGCGAGCCGTGAGCCGCTCGAAGCGCTCCCCCCGCAGGACCTCGCCCAGGAGTCGGTACTCCCGGTCGCGGGACTCTGAGAGCAGGGGCCGCAGGGGCTCGCAGGGTTGCTGGAGCTCGGTTGGAAGTGCCCCCTTGCAGTGATCGAAGTCGAGCAGGTAGACGTCGAGGTCGCGGGCGGGCGAGCTGATCTGCCCCAGCCAGGCGAGCTCGACGCGGTAGTGCTCGCAGGCACGGGAAGGCAGCGCGGAGCGGAGCTGCGACAGCGCCGCCCGCATCCGCCGCACCGCCACCCGGAAGTCGTGCAGGAACTCGCTGTCGAGATTGCCGCACACGCCGGGGACGTTGGCCTTCAGCGTGGCGAGCAGCGTCTGCAGGATCACCCGCGTGGCGGTCCCCGCCGGCATGCCCGGTTCCAGCGGCAGATTGATCTTGGATGACGAGACCGGTGGCTCGGGGATGCCCAGGTTCAGGGCGGATAGCTTATCGCCCCCCGGCAGGGGCGCGAGGCCCAGACGCTCGACGAGCCGCTCGCAGAGTTGCGCCGTCCGCACCTCCTGGCCCGGCTCGGCCAGGACCCGCAGCGAGGCGAGGAGGGGAGCTCGGCGCCGCCGTTGCAGGCGCTCCTTGCGGATCTCGATCTGGGCGGCCGGCTCGCCCGAGGGGGTGAGCAGGCTCACTCGGCGCTGTTCTCCCCGCAGCGACACCTGGGGCAGCAGGGCGCGCGGTCCGAGAATCGGCATGAGCGCCTCGCGAATCGGGCCCACGGGGAGGTCGGTGCCAAACCGCGGCGGGGTGCCGGTGGGATGCGTGGCAGACACCGCTCCTGCGGTCATAGACTGCCAGATCAACTGCAGAGACAGCCCCGCCACCCGCAGCTCCAAGGACATGCCCGCGGCGCGTAAGCGCCCATCGAAGGTGTCGAGTAGGCTCCGCTCCCCGGGCAGGGACTCATCGACGCCGATCGCCAGGTCCCCGTCGAGAGCGTCCTGGAGCGCCCGGAGGCGCAATCGCCGGGGTAAGGCGAAGGCGATCGGGTCACAGGCAAGCATGGTGGGATTCACCTTAGTTGTGGGCGAAGAGGATTGGTAAGGAACCCACCGAGGACCGCGTGGCAAGTGGGTTTGGTTAGGCAAGGCCCACCGTGCCGGGCGGGGTCTCCCGGTAGGACGGACAGAAATTTCAGTACCGCTTGATATAACTCTAGCAGACTCGACGGCGAGCGTAGCCCCGATGGATCGGTTTACCCGATCTTGAGCTTAGTGAAGCGGCAGCCCCCCTGCGCAGGCTCGGTCCCTGGAGCGGGCTACAGCGGGCCCATGACCCGTCCACGCGAGCAAGCATCCCTTAACCCGGTCGAGGTTCGGTAGCCGGCTCTTGAGCCGTCGTTGTTCGGCCTGTAGGGAGACGGCGGCGGAAGAGTCCGTTCTTGGGGTATCGGCGCACGCGCTCCGTGGGGTCTAAGCCCCGAGTCTGAACACCCCGGCCTTAACGAACCTCGCCCGGAAGCCTCGGCGGAAGCGCTTGGGGATGGCTTCGATGAGACCTGTGTGGTGAGCGGCCGCCTGTTGCGTCGCCTCGCCGCGGTTGATGAGGGTGGAGGGCAGGGGAAATCGGGGGCGAGTATCCAAACGTCGCAATCCTGATCGGGCCGGGGTTGCTTGGGTGAGATCGGGCAGCGGCCGCGCGACCGACCTTCGCCCCGCGCGCTCAGTTGCGGCGTTGCCTCCCGCCCCAGTGTCCGCGTCGCGGGGCTGCCG
>JAEHCY010000106.1 GCA_016880695.1 Chromatiaceae bacterium
GACGACCCGCCGCGGATCCTCCTCCACCATCTTGCGCGAAAGCACGGCGCTACAGAACTCGATCGACTCCGCCTTGAGGTAGGGCTGGCCCGAAAAACCCAGGTCTTTACCCGTCCGCTCCAGCATCTCGGCCATGTGCATCTCGTTGTTGATGTACAGGCCGCGGTCCTGGATCGCGAGACGCAGGTTCTGCATCACCTCCTCAAAGCCGCTTTCGGCACTGCGGGTGACATAGGGCCCCTTCTCCGCCAACGTCAGGCCCGGGCAGATGAGCAGGAAGAGTGCAATCAGAGGCTTGTGTAGCTCGGGCATGGGAACGGCTCGCTGCAAGGGGATCGGCTAGGATTGTAGCATGCGACCCTTGAGGGGCTGGAAGCGTTGCAACCGATTGCGCGGCTGTTCGGCACGACGGTTCCGGCGGGGCAAGTCCAGATGATCACCCCAGATCCGGTTCTCCGTCCCCTGACGCGCCTCAGGGGCAAACAGATACCTTTATGCAGAATAAGCCCCGTCCCTCCTGGGACGACAACGGGAAACCGCACCACCAGGTGGCCGACGCGGTATGCTGCCCTATCGGCGGATCAGGGGTGCCACGCGAGTGATGCGGACAACCGGGCCCAAGGCGCGCAGCCGATGCATAATCTTTGCCAGATGGCGACGATTCTGCACGCTGACCACGAAATCTAGGGTGGAGGTGAGCCCGTCCTTTTCACGGGTGGCGACAGTGTCGATGTTGCAACCCAGTTCGGCGATGCCGGCGGCCACCATGGCCAACACCCCCCGCCGGTTGCCGACATCGACGCGGATCTCGGTGGGAAACTCGCCTTCGGTTTCATCGGCCCAGTCCACCTCGACCCAACGCCCACCCTGGATTTGGAAATCGCCTAGGTTGCGGCAACCACGGCGGTGCACCACGATGCCCTTGCCGGCGCTCAGCAACCCGGTGATGTCATCCCCCGGTATCGGCCGGCAGCACTTGGCAAAAGTGACCACCATCCCTTCGGTGCCCTTGATCAGCAGGCTCGGCAGGGCTTGCTCGCCACCCGCCCCGGCCTCTTCCGCGGCCACCGCGCCCGCCATCAGACGCTGGGCAACCAACTGCGGCATACGGTTCCCCAGCCCGATATCGACTAACAGGGACGCCTCGTCCCCAAGACTCGACTCCCTCAGATACGCCGCCAGGCTCTGCTGATCCAGGTGCGTATAGGGCAGGTCGTAGCGAGCCAGGGATTCATTGAGCAGGCGCCGTCCCACCTCTATCGCCTCCTTACGTTTGAGGTTCTTGAGGTAGGCCCGGATGTTGGCCCGCGCCTTTCCAGTGACCACAAAGTTAAGCCACAGGGGGTTGGGTTTGGCGCCGGGGGCGGTCATGATTTCCACCGATTGACCGCTGTGCAGAGGGGTGCGCAGCGGAGAAAGCCGCCGATCGATGCGCGCGGCGACGCAGCTGTTGCCGATGTCGGAATGCACCGCATAGGCAAAGTCCACGGCAGTGGCCCCCTTCGGCAGCACCAGGATGCGGCCACGCGGCGTGAACACATAGACCTCGGCGGGGAAAAGGTCGATCTTGACGTGCTCGAGGAACTCCTCGGAATCGCCTGACCCCTGCTGAAGCTCCAGCAGATGCTGCAGCCACTCTGCCGCCAACGGCTGATCGGCCCGGTGGTGCTTACTGTCCGCCTTGTAGATCCAGTGCGCCGCGATGCCCTTCTCCGCGATCCGGTGCATATCCTCGGTGCGGATCTGAATCTCCATCTGCACCCCCTGGGGCCCCACCAAAACGGTGTGCAACGATTGGTAACCGTTGGACTTGGGAATGGCGATGTAGTCCTTGAATCGCCCCGGCACCGGGCGATAGAGGCCGTGGACAGCGCCCAGCACCCGGTAACAGGTATCCACGCGGTCCACGACGACGCGAAATGCGCATACATCGATCACCTCGGAGAACTCGAGCTTCTTCTCCCGCATCTTGCGATAGATGCTGTAAAGATGCTTGGGGCGACCGATCACCTTGCCTTGCAGACCCTCCTGGCTCAGGCGCCGCTTGATGCCCGCCTCCACGTTGGTGAGTAGCTCCTTGCGTGTGCCATAAACCCGCTTCACCGCTTGTTGGAGGATGCGGTAACGCAATGGCCAGTAATGGGCGAACGCCAGGTCCTCCAACTCGAGCCGCAGACTGTGGATGCCCAGCCGGTTGGCGATGGGGGCGTA
>JAEHCY010000673.1 GCA_016880695.1 Chromatiaceae bacterium
ATTTGACTGCTGTGTCCCAGCTTCATGCTGGACATCTTTCCGGGTCGGCATTGGTGCTCACCATCACGCTGTTTTACGATGGTGAACAGGATAAACACCGCTCGCGGGCGACCTACCCCACCTAAACGGGCGGCGGGAGGGGGTATTTAAGTGGTTTTTGGCGGGTTCTCGCGGCGCCAGAGCTTCAAGCCCCTGGTTCCGAGCTTGTGGACGACCGCACCGCGCTCGCGAGGGATTGCTTCGAGAATGAGTTCGAGAACCGAAAAATATAGGCCCTCCTTGGTCGTTGTTGGCGTTATGCGCAGGTGGTCATGAATCGCCGCCGCCACGTCTTTCGCCAGCCATAGACGGGCGTAGTCGGGAAGTCGGCCCTGCTTCGGATATTCGTTGGCCTTGTCTAGCGCCTCCTGCAACCAACACTCCAACCGAGTAGTCGTGTCCAAGAGGGGGCGGAATCCATTGTCGGTCACCCCTCGGAACAAGCTCCACGAATTCATATCAATGGCACGCAACGCAGCCTCTAAGGCCCGCGCCGCCTCTAGCGCCTTGCTGAGGTTCTCACGCGACTTAGCTGGCGTGCTATTCTTGGCAATCACCTTTTGGCACTGACAACACCCTATCGCCTCGGACAAGGCAGTACAGAACGATTCAAAGTGATCGGAATCAATACCCTTGGCGTCCAACTGTGTCCGTAGCTGTGACTTGATGTCATCCGGTAGTGGCTGGGGATCATAATTGGCATTGCCGTTCGGAAACCAAGGGCGAATCATTACGCTCCCTCCAATCGCTACCCTTCAAAGGGAGGAACCCGGGCGGGTGAAGGGTTTCTCGCGGTTCGGTGGCCAAACCTAGGCCGGGTGATTCATCGCCAGCGGCGCCGCTAGGCGGCATCCTCTACCACGATCCCCGCCCCCAGGGCCTCCAGGGCCACCTCCAGCTTCTCGATGCGCGAGGCATGGTCGGGGTCCACCAGGCGCCGGACCGCGCCCTCACTTAGCCCCAACCGCGCCGCCAAGGCCACGTTCGACAGGCCCCGCTCCCGCATGGCCTGATAGAGCGCCAGCTTGGCGGCGATCAGGGGCGGTAGGGCGATGAGGTGCCCCTTGCGACGCGATGGATGCGGCAGGGGGCGCCGCGCTTGGACATAACCCGCCAGGGCCGCCCGTAGGGCGTCTCGGGCCTCCGCCAGGGCCTCGCCCTCGTCCGCCCCATCGGTCAGGGCCTCGGGCACGTCGGGGAAGGAGGCGACCACGCGGCCCGATTCGTCGGGCTCCAGGGTCACGGGATAGACGTAGCGCATGGGATCACTCCTTCAGGTCATCGGGACTCAGGCCAAGTTGGCGGAGCAGGCCGGGGCCAATCTCTTGCCGGCGGTCCTTGACGGTGGTAAACGCGGTACCCAGATACAGCCGCCCATGACTGCCCTTACCATGCCCCGCCTCGAAACGCACCGCCAGCCCCCGCGTGCGGGCAAGGCGTCGAATCACGCGGATGAAGTCCTCGCCGGTCATGGTGAAGTATCGTATATCGCTATACGAATCACTAGGGCTAGTTAGGGGCCTTATCAGGCGTCAAGCTTGCACTTGCCGCGATCTCCGTGAACCCTTCCCCAGCGAGAGAATGTAGGTTGGCAACAGCCGCTTGAAGCCTGCGGATGTCCCTACAGGGCGGTCGTTTGGGATGAAATGGGTAGGTCCAGCGCCCGGTGTGTGGGGTAGACTTTGAGTTTCCATGCTTCAACCTCTTGGTTAGGTTGTGGTGTGGAAGGGCCTCGGGGCGGGTGCTATCCGTTCCGGGGTCCGCTTTAGCCACTGCCCGGCCGGCACCAGTCGCCGGAAGACGGCGAACAAATCGCCCTCGGGATCGGCATCTCAAGGGCGTTCACGATAGATTTCCCGTCGGTGTCCGAGCGACACAACCAGCACCAACAGCCGCTCGTCATCCACATGGCAAATCACACGGAAGTCCCCGACCTGATAGCGCCAATAGCCCGCAAGCCGCCCGATCAGAGGCTTGCCCATCCGGCGGGGATCTTCCCCGGTGGCGATACGCTCGCGCAGAAACCGGGCAATGCGCTGAGCGGTGGTTGGGTCCAGGCGGGCCAGCTTACAGCGCGCACCCTCCAGTAGCTCAACGCGCCACACCAAGGTCGCGCTCCACGTCCTCCAGGGAAAAAGCGCGCTCCTCGCCTTTGAGGTATCGCTCGTAAGCGCGATCAGCGGCCTCGGCATCGTCCAGGTCTTCGAGATAGGCCAGCACCGCGACCCGCAGTAGCTCGGCAACCGGCCGGCCGGCCTCTTGGGCAGCGCGGCTCAGGCGGTGCTCCGTATCTTGATCGAGGGTAAGCGTCAACATGGGATATCCTCCAGGGGTGCGGCGCGTGCGGTGATGTCGCTTCGGGTGGTAACAGGGTCGGTGTGCTTCGATCATCATGAGTGCCGGCATGAGGATCGCCTCGTCAATCTTTCGCCTTGCGGGTGGTGATGTCCACCACTTCCGCCGCCGTTGGTCCCATACCCGCCACGCCTAGAATCCGCTGGGCGTGTTGCTCCAGGGCCTCTCGCACTTGATCTTGTCCGAACCGGGCATAAACCGCCGTGGTGCTCGGGTTGCTGTGGTTCAGAACCCGACCGATCAGGTGCAGACTGTTCCCCGCTTGGGCCAGCCAGGAACCGACGGTTCGCCGCAGGTCGTGCAGGCGAACGTCCGCCACGCCAGCCGCCGCCC
>JAEHCY010000674.1 GCA_016880695.1 Chromatiaceae bacterium
GACGCCGATCCGGATCTCATTGGGATCGAAGTGAATAGACATGAGGTGTTCCCCGGGCAGCCCATCGCGGTGGGTATGGGTGGGTATGCAGGGGGGGACCGCGACGGCCCGCGCATGATAACCCGAATCGGGCCCGCCTGCGGACCTAGCCCTCGGTGCCCGCGAGACCACGCAGCGCCAGGAGCGCCGTGCCGTAGGCCGCCTGGGGGTGCCTTGCCGGCCACAGCGGAACCCCCAGCGCCCGCTCGCGGATGCGGGTCCAGCCCGCATTCTTGGCACCGCCACCGAGGCTGTAGATGCGGGTGGGCGCTGGCGCCCCCAACCGACCGAGCAGGGTATAGCCCTCGGCCTCGATGCGGGCGATGCCCTCGAGCAGACCCTGGAAGAAGCGCCAGTCCTCCGCCGGGCGCGGTTGCAGCCGCGGTTGAAGGTCGGGATGGTTGCGGGGAAAGCGCTCGCCGGGTGCCCGCAGGGGGTAATAGTCGAGACCGGTGGGCTCCTCGGGGCGGAGCTGCCGGCTCAGGTCATCGATCTCGGACTCCGAGAAAAAGGCCCGCAGCACCCCGCCGCCGCTATTGGAGGCGCCCCCCACCAGCCAGCGGTCACCCAAGCGATGGCTGTAGACCCCATGCTCGGCATCCGCGATCGGGCGCTCGGAGAGCAGCTTGACCACCAGGGTGCTACCTAGGCTGGTCACCGCATCTCCGGCCTCGGCGGCGCCCGCCGCCATCACCGCGGCGGTGCTATCGGTGGTCCCGGTACAGATCAGTACCTCCTCGGCCCAGCCGTACCCTCTGGCCAGCTCGGGGCGCAGGCCTGCGACCGCGCACCCTGGGGGCAACACCTGGGGCAAAAGGCTTGGGTCGAATCCCAGCCCCCATAGCCAGGGCTCCCAGCGCTCGGCCGCTGGTTCATAGCCGAGCTTGAGGGCGTTGTTCCAATCGCTCACCCCAAAACGACCGCAGAGCTGGCCGAGAACCCAATCCGCCTGGTGCAGTGCAAGCACCCTGCCCCTGGGCTGGAGGGTTCCGAGCAGGTAAAGGACCTTGGCGAGACTCGCGCTCGCCCCACGGGCGGGGGAATCGGGGGGTGCGAGCCTCGCGATGCGCGCCGCCTCCGCACGGCTGCGGGCGTCGTCGTACATCAGGGCGGGAGCCAGGGGAGTGCCTGAGGGATCGCACAGCAGCAGGGTGGAGGAGGTCCCATCCACCGCCAGGGCCCCAATCGGGCAATCCCGCAGCCCCTCGGAAAGATCGGCGAGGACCCGCTGCACCGCCTGCCACCAGAGCGCTGGGGTCTGCTCGGAGTAACCCGGAGCCGGCCGCTCGGGCGGCGGCAGTGCCACCGCGGCCTCGGCAAGCACCCCGCCCCCGCGGTCGATGGCCACCGCCCGGCACCCGGAGGTGCCCAGATCGATGCCCGCCGCGCAGAGCGCGGCCATCACCCAGACATCCGCGGTTGTGAAAACCGCGTCGCGAGCGGTCCGAGCACAGAGCGCCCCGCGGCCAGTTCCCGCGACTCCTCGGCGAGATAGGCGAGGGGTGAGCGGGAACCGAGCACCGCTGTTGGGATCGCGCAGCCGGTTTTTCGCACTCGCTCAGGGCAGAACGACGGGCTGGGGCGGGGCCCAGCCCCTCGCACGGTGCTCCGCCACCACCGTGGTGTAGAGGCCGCCGCGCACGTTGAAAGCGGCGGTGAGACGCATGAAGCGCGGCTCGGTGGCCGCGACCAGATCGCCGAGGATCTGGTTGGTCACCGCCTCATGGAAGGTGCCTTGGTCGCGAAAGGACCAGCTATAGAGCTTGAGCGACTTGAGCTCCACACACCAGGCATCGGGCACGTACTCCAGCGTCAGCTCGGCGAAATCCGGTTGCCCGGTCTTGGGGCAGAGGCAGGTGAACTCCGGGATGCGGATGCGGATGCTATAGTCGCGCCCGGGCTGGGGGTTGGGAAAGGTCTCCAGGAACTTGCTCGGTTGGGTGGCCATGATCTTCTGTCGGCAGTCACAAGAGCCGCCAGTATACGCAACCGCCCCCGGGACCGCACCGCGCGGGCGCCACGCAAGCGATGTAACCGCTTAATCTTACGCCGATTTTGTCAGATTCTCACGGCTGCGGCGGCTTGTGCTACCCCCACGGCTCCGGTATCTTGTGCCGCCCATGCTCCTCGAAAAGATCCGACTGGCCGGCTTCAAGTCCTTCGTGGACCCCACCACGGTACCCTTTCCCGGCCGGCTGGTGGGGGTGGTGGGCCCCAACGGCTGCGGCAAATCCAATGTGATCGACGCGGTGCGCTGGGTCATGGGCGAGAGCTCGGCCAAGATGCTGCGCGGCGAGTCCATGGCGGACGTGATCTTCAACGGATCGAGCAATCGCAAGCCGGTGGGCACCGCCACCATCGAGCTGCTGTTTGACAACAGCGACGGCAGCGCCGGGGGACAATACGCCCAGTACAGCCAGATCGCGGTCAAGCGCCAGGTCTCCCGCGACGGACAGTCGAGCTTCTTCCTCAACGGCATCCGCTGCCGCCGCCGCGACATCACCGACCTCTTCCTGGGCACGGGGCTGGGGCCCCGCAGCTACTCCATCATCGAGCAGGGGATGATCTCGCGCCTGATCGAGGCGCGCCCCGAGGACCTGCGGCTGTTCCTGGAGGAGGCGGCCGGCATCTCCCGCTACAAGGACCGCCGCCGCGATACCGAAGGCCGCATTCGCAGCGCCCGCGAAAACCTCGACCGCCTCAACGACGTCCGCGACGAGGTGACCAAGCAGTTGCTGCACCTGGAACGACAGGCGGCGGCGGCTGAGCGCTTCAAGCGCCTCAGACAGGAGGAGCGCCAGGTGCGCGCCGAGCTCATGGCCCTGCGCTGGCAGGTGCTGGCGGCGGATCTGGCGCAGGCCGATGTGGCGATCCGCGAGCGGCAGACCGACCTGGAGGCCAGCCTGGCCCGGCAGCGGCACCTGGAGGCCGAGATCGAGGTGATTCGGGCCACCCATGAGGAGGCCGAAGAACGCTTCAACGAGGTGCAGGGCCGCTACTACGCGGTGGGAGCGGAGATCGCCCAGCTCGAGCAGGCGATCGGGTTCGCCCGCGAGAACCGCCAGCGCCGGGAACGGGAGCTGGCCGAGGCGGAGCGGGCCTGGCGCGAGGCGCAAGATCAGCAGAGTAAGGACCAGGCCAGTCTGCGCGCGCTGCAATTGGCCCAGGAGTCGGAGGGTCCCCTGCTCACCGCCGCGGAGGCCGAGGCGGCACGAAGCGCCGAGGGGCTGCTGGTGGCGGAGGAGCAGATGCAGCTCTGGCAAAGCCGCTGGGACGAGCTCAACCAGCTTGCCAACCGTCCAACCCAGACCGCCCAGGTCGAACGCACGCGCATCAACCACCAGGAGCAGCAACTGTTGAGCCACCAGCGGCGGCTACAGGCGATGGCCGACGAGCTCGGGCGCCTCGACCCCCGGAAGCTGGAGACCGAGACCCGGGACCTGGATGCGGCGGAGGCCGAGATCCAGAAGCGGCTCGAGGCCCTGGAGGCCAGCGCACGCGGGGTTGCCGATCGACTGGCGTCCCTGACCAGGGCGCAGGCGGCCGAGCGGCAGGCATTGGACCTGGCCCGCGCCGAGCTGCAGGCGGCCCGGGGGCGCCAGGTGTCGCTCGAGGCCCTGCAGGAGGCGGCCCTGGCCCGCGACGATCAGGCCCTGACCGAGTGGCTCCGCGCCCAGGGTCTCGCGGACGCCAAACCCCTCGCCGAGCACCTCCAGGTCACCCCGCGTTGGCGCAAGGCCGTGGAGGTAGTGCTCGGCCGGCACCTGCAGGCGGTCTGCGTGGGGTCGCTCGACGCCCACGGCACGCCCGCGCGGGAGACCGCCCCCGCCTCCCTCGCCCTGTTCCAGCCCGGCCTGGCCGAGGCACCCACCACAAGCACCAACGCTCTGGTTAGCCACATCCAGGCACCCTGGTCCCTCGCCAACCTGGTGGGCGAGGTGCACACCGCCGATGACCTCACCCAGGCCCTGCGCGATCGGGGCAAACTCACCACTGGCCAGGCCTTGGTCACCCCCGCGGGGGAGCAGGTCGGGCCGGATTGGCTCCGGTTTCCCGGTCGCGACGATCAGACCCTCGGCGTCCTCGCCCGCGCCGAAGTCCTGCGTGAGCTGGGCGGGCACATCGAAACCCTGCAGATCCAGAGCGAGGACCTCTCCCAGCGCCTGGCGGAGCGGGACAGCGAACGCGCGGCGGCGGCGGCGGAGCGCGAGCGTGGCCAGGCGGAGATGATCGCCCTGCACCGGGAGCTCTCGCGGGTGCGCTCCCAGCTCACCGGCGCCCGTACCCGCCTGGAGCACCTCTTGGAGCGGCGGCGCGTGATCGCGGCGGAGCACGGGGAGCTTGAGGAAGCCCTCGGCGAGACCCGCGAGGCCATCGAGCAGGCGCGCATGGGCCTGCATGAGGCCCTCGCCGAGATCGAATCCTTCGACGCCCAGCGCCAGGTGCTGGTCGCGGAACGCGAGCAGCGGCGAGCGGAGCTCGGCGCCCTGCGCACCGCGGCGGAGACCCATCGGCGGCGGGCCCAGGAGCTCAAGCTGGCGGTGCAAACCCGGGCGGCACGAATGGAGTCGACCGCCCTCGGGCTCGGGCGGCTCCAGGAGCAGCTTCGGCACCTGCAGAGCCAACACACGGCCCTGCAGAACGCCATCGAGGAGAGCGCCGCACCCACCAATGATCTCCGCTCCCGGCTCGAGCAGCAGCTCACCCGGCGGCTCGAGGTCGAGCGCGAGCTCACCGAGGTGCGCGAGCAGCTCGAGAACCTTGAGACCCGGCTGCGACATCTCGACCAGGACCGTCAGGGCGCGCTGCAGGCGGTGGAGGCGGAGCGTCGCCGCCTCGAGCAGCATCGGCTCGGGCGCCAGGAGCTCTGGGTGCGGAGCAATACCCTGGAGGAGCAGTTGCGCGAGGCCGGTGGCGACCCGCGTCAACTCCTCGCGGACCTGTCCGAAGGGGCGGATGAGCGCGACTGGCAGGAACGCCTCGACAAGCTCGCCCAGCGCATCGAGCGTCTGGGGCCGATCAACCTGGCGGCCATCGACGAGTACCAGGAGCAGGCCGAGCGCAAGCGCTACCTCGATGAGCAGCACTTGGACGTCACCCGCTCGCTCGATACCCTGGAGGAGGCCATTCGCCGCATCGACCGCGAGACCCGCAGCCGCTTCAAGGACACCTTCGAGCGGGTCAACGCCGGCCTACAGCAGATCTTCCCGCGGCTGTTCGGCGGTGGCCATGCCTACCTGGAGCTGACCGGTGAGGACCTCCTCGATACCGGCGTCTCGGTCATGGCGCGCCCACCGGGCAAACGCAACTCCAGCATCCACCAGCTCTCGGGCGGAGAGAAGGCGCTCACCGCGGTGGCCCTGGTGTTCGCCATCTTTGAGCTGAATCCGGCGCCGTTCTGCATGCTCGATGAGGTGGACGCACCCCTCGATGATGCCAATGTGGGGCGCTTCTGCGAGCTCCTCCGCTCCATGTCGGCGCAGGTGCAGTTCATCTTCATCACCCACAACAAACTGACCATGGAGATCGCCTCACACCTGGTGGGGGTCACCATGCAGGAGCCGGGGGTATCGCGGTTGGTCTCGGTCGACGTGGAAGAGGCCGCCCGCCTCGCCGCGATGTAACGAGGCGCTGTGACAGGCTGTACCAGGGCATGGATTGGGTTAAGCTATTGATCACCGTCCCATCCGCACCTTTACATCTGCGCTGCCCATGGACTCCGATACCTTACGCATAATCCTGCTCGGTCTGGGTGTGGTGTTGATCCTCGGCATCTATCTGTGGGATCGACGCCGATCGGGTAAATCCGGCTCGGGCCGCCGCCGCGCCGCCAAACAGGAGCCGACCCTTGGCCCCGTTGGGGAAGACATCGAGCACGCCCAGCCCAGCCGCGAGGGGCGCGATCTGACCCCGGAAGAAGAGTTTGCCGATCTCCCCCCCCTGCATCTGGAGCACCCCGACAGCAAGCCGTTCGAGACAGAGGCGAAACCACGCAAGGGCTTCTTTGGCTGGGGCAAGTCCAAAGCGCCGCAGGAAGAAGAACCGCCCGCCGCGGCGCGCGAGAGTGAGGCGGGAGAACCCCATCACCCGCCTGGCAGTGGCGTTCCGCATCTGATCCTGCAGATCAACGTGGCGGCCAAGCAGGGGCGCTTCGAGGGCGACGCGATCGCCGCGGCCGCCGCCCAGGCGGGGCTGGAGCAGGGGGCGATGAACATCTTTCACCGCTATGACCAGCCCGGAGTCCCCCACCGGGTGCTCTTCAGCATGGCGAGCATGGTCGAGCCGGGCACTTTCCCCTTCGACGCCATGGACCGCTTCGGCACCCCGGGTCTGAGCCTGTTCGCCCAGCTCCCCGGTCCCCGGGACGGTCAGTTCGTCTATGACACCATGCTCGCCAGCGCACGGAAGCTCGCGGAGCAGCTCGACGGCGAGCTCCATGACGCGACCCATAGCGTGCTCTCGCGTCAGACCATCGAGCACGTGCGCTTCGAGATCGCGGAGCACCGCCGGCACCTGGCCATCGCCAAAAAGCACCCATGACCGAAACACCCGTCGCGCTCGCCCGACGGGCCGAGGACTTGCGCCGCGAGATTAACTACCACAGCTACCGCTACTACGTCCTCGACGACCCGCTCATCCCGGATGCCGAATATGACCGCCTGATGCGGGAGCTCCAGGCGCTGGAGGCCGAGCATCCCGATCTCGCAACCGCCGACTCCCCCACCCAGCGCATGGGCGGCCAGTCGCTCGAATTCTTCGCCGAGGTGGAGCATGCGGTCCCCATGCTCTCGCTCAAGAACGCCTTCGACGAGGCCGACATGGGCGCCTTTGACCGCCAGGTTCGCGAAGAGCTGGGGACGTCCGCCATCACCTACACCGCGGAGCCTAAGCTCGATGGCCTGGCCATCAGCCTGATCTACGAGAACGGCCGCCTGGTGCGCGCCGCCACCCGGGGCGACGGCTATCGGGGGGAAGACGTCACCGCCCAGGTGCGTACCATCCGCTCGGTGCCCCTGCGCCTGGTGGGCGAGGGCTTCCCCCCGGTGCTCGAAGCGCGGGGCGAGGTTTTTCTGCCAAGGGCGGGTTTCGAGGCCCTCAACACCGAGGCCCGCAGCCGCGGTGAGAAGACCTTCGCCAACCCGCGCAATGCCGCCGCCGGCAGCATCCGCCAGCTCGATCCACGGATCACCGCCAGTCGGCCGCTGGATCTTTTCTGCTACGGGTTTGGTCAGGTCGAAGGCCTCGAGCTGCCCGAAACCCAGGCCGACACCCTGGCGCGCTTCCGGCCGTGGGGCCTGCGGATATCCCCCGAGCTCTGCCGGGTACAGGGCTTGGAGGGGTGTGTCGGCTACTACCGCCAGATCCAGGCCAAGCGCCCCAGCCTGGGTTACGACATCGACGGGGCCGTCTTCAAGGTGGACCGCCTCGCCGACCAGCAGCAGTTAGGGTTCCGCACCCGTGAGCCGAGGTGGGCGATCGCCTACAAATTCCCCCCCGAGGAGGAGATCACCCGGCTGCTCGACATCGAGGTGCAGGTTGGCCGCACCGGGGCGCTGACGCCGGTGGCCCGGCTCGAGCCGGTACAGGTGGGTGGGGTCCGGGTCACCAACGCCACCCTGCACAACGAGGACGAGATCCGCCGCAAGGACATCCGCGTCGGCGACAGC
>JAEHCY010000675.1 GCA_016880695.1 Chromatiaceae bacterium
GGCACCGTACTCGGCATGATCCAGGTATTCGGCGAGATCGTGGCCGCAGCCGCCGGCATGGGACAGAGCGCCCGCCTCGCTGGAGGTATCTCGGTCGCCCTGATCACCACTGCGGCGGGGTTATTGGTGGCCATCCCGGCACTCATGTTTCATCGTTACTTCGTGAGCAAGGTCAATACACTCGCCGTGGCCATGGAGGAGCAGGCCTTCAAGCTGGTGGAAGTGATCCAGGGCCAGCGGGAAAGTGACGAGGAATAATCCATGAGAATTCGGCCCAGTCGTCAGCAATTGCCGGATATCAACATGGCCCCGCTGATCGACTGCGTGTTCCTGTTGCTCATCTTTTTCATGGTTTCCACTACCTTCAAGCACGAGAGCGAGGTGCGGATAGAATTGCCCCGGGCCGGCGAGAAGGCGGCGGAGGAGTCGAACCGCAAGCTGATCGAGGTGGCGATCGACCAGCAGGGACGCTTTTTCGTCAATCACGAGGCCGTCATCAATACCGAGCTTGCTACCCTCATGCGAGCGCTGGATCGGGCGTCCAATGCTCGCGCCGATCTGCCGGTGCTCATCAGCGCGGACGCGCGCACCCCGCACCAGGCGGTGATGACCGCCTTGGATGCCGCGAGTCGGGTGGGTTTGCTCCACATCACCTTCGCCGCGACCAAAGCCGCCGATCAGCCATGAGCCGGGAGGCTTCCCAGCCCCTATCCGGCCGTCAGGTCTATTCTCGTCTTCTCCAGTACGCCAAACTCTATTGGCGGACTTTTTTGCTGGCCATCGCCGGCATGCTCGCCTATGCCGCCACCGAGCCCGCCTTCGCCGCGATGATGAAGCCGTTGCTCGACGGCAGCTTTGTGGATCGGAATCTTGAAACTATCCGGCTGATGCCGTTTCTCCTCGTCGGTCTGTTCTTTTTTCGCGGCTTGGCGGGGTTCGTCGATAGCTATTTCATGAAGTGGGTCGGGCGGCGGGTGGTGGCGGACCTGCGCCAGGAGATGTTCGATCACCTTTTGCGCTCGCCCTCCCGCTACTACGACAACAGTAGTTCCGGCCACCTGCTGGCCAAGCTGACCTACAACGTGGAGAACGTGGCCAACGCCGCCACCAATGCCATGACCACGCTGGTGCGCGACGGTTTCACCGTGCTCGGTCTGCTCGGCTACATGCTGTATGTGAACGCGATGCTGGCGCTGATCTTCCTGGTCGTGGGGCCCAGCATGGGGCTGTCCATCCGCTACGCGATGCGGCGGTTCCGCAAGATCAGCCGGCGCATCCAGGACCAGGTGGGAGAGCTCACCCACGTGGCCCAGGAAGCCATCGAGGCCCAGCGGGTGGTGAAGGCCTTCGGTGGGGAAGATTACGAGTCGGGCCGCTTCTCGGCGATCAACGAGAAGACCCGCCAGCTGCAAATGCGTATGGTGGCCACCGAATCGATCAGCGTCCCCCTGGTCCAGCTCATCACCGCCATCGCCATCGCCGCCATCGTCTACCTCGCCTCGGTGGAGGGCCTGCGCTCAGAGATCAGTGTCGGCACCTTCATGTCGTTTTTGGTCGCAATGGGTCTGCTTTTGCCCCCCATCAAACGCCTGAGCGCAGTCAACGCGCAACTGCAGAAGGGCATCGTGGCGGCCCAGAGCCTGTTTGAGCTCCTCGACACGGAGAGGGAAAGGGATCTCGGTACTCGTCACCTCACCGCCACACAGGGGCGGGTCGAGCTCCGCGGCGTTGGCCATGCCTATTCGCAAGAGAAAGGGGCGGTTCTGCGTGGCGTGGATCTGGTGATCGAGCCGGGCGAGACAGTGGCCCTTGTGGGTCGCTCGGGGAGCGGGAAGACCACGCTGGTCAGCCTATTGCCGCGGTTCTACGACGCAAGCGATGGCCAGATCCTGATCGACGGCATCGACATTCGCGAGTTGACCCTGCGCAGTCTGCGTGCCCAGATCTCGCTGGTCAGCCAGGAGGTGGTGCTGTTCAACGACACGGTGGGCCACAACATCGCCTATGGCCAGTTGGGTCGGGCGACCCCCGAGGAGCTTCGGCAAGCGGCGGCGAGTGCCCATGCGCTGGAGTTCATCGAGGCGCTGCCCCAGGGATTTGATACCCTGATCGGCGACCGCGGGGTGCTGCTCTCCGGGGGACAGCGGCAGCGCCTCGCGATTGCCCGGGCGATCCTAAAGAATGCCCCGATCCTGATTCTGGATGAGGCCACCTCATCCCTCGATACCGAGGCAGAGCGGCATATTCAGGCGGCGCTCGAAAGCTTGATGCGGCAGCGCACCACCTTGGTGATCGCGCACCGACTCTCGACCATCGAGAAGGCCGACCGCATCGTCGTCCTGCATAATGGTCAGATTGTGGAGCAGGGAAGACACGCCGAGCTCCTCGAGCACGACGGGCTCTATGCCCAGCTCTATCGGCTGCAATTCCAGGGTATGGCGGA
>JAEHCY010000676.1 GCA_016880695.1 Chromatiaceae bacterium
CAACCGACGACGAGCCGGTCCGGCGGGCGCTGGTGGCGGCCATGGCGATCAAGCCTCGGGGTCATGAGTTCGATCTGGGTGCCCAGCCCCTGCTGGTTCGCCACATGAATGTCACCGGAGGCTGATCTGAGGTGAACCCCATGCACACCGGTTGTTCGGTTTCGTAGTACCTCAGTCCCACGGGTTCGATGCCGGACGGAAAAACCGAGAATGGACCTGCAAACGGGGTACAAGCGCGTCGCGAGCGGTTCTGGCCACCGCTTGCCCCGCAGCGAGTGGGTGCCACCTTCGACCCGTTTGGAGAAGGGTCGCGCGAGGAGGGAACGCGGGTGATCGGGTCCCTTAGCAGACCGATGCCCAACCTCTGAGGGAGTCAGGCCCGTGGCGCCGCCGCAACGTCCCCGCATGACCAACGCGGGCCTGCAGTCCGCTTTCCCGGTCATCGCCGTCGATGAGTATGGCGAGGCGCGTGAAGGATTCGTGGCCGGCGAGCAACCCCTGACCCTCTACCTCGACAAGCGCGAGGTGGTGACGCTCATGACGCTGGGCACCCACCCCGAGCTTCTGGTGCTCGGATATCTGCGCAACCAGCACCTGGTGGGGGAGATCGAGACCATCGATTCGGTGGAGATCGACTGGGCGACCGAGGCCGCGGTGGTCACCACCCGGGGCGCCCCGGCCGACCTGGAATCCCGGCTCGCCCACCGCACCCTCACCACCGGTTGCGGCCAGGGGACGCTGTTCGGGCGTCTCACCGAGGTCCTCGAGCGGATAGGGTTGCCGCGGGTGGGCATCCTGCAATCGGAGATCTACGCCCTGCTCGAGCGGGTGGGCGCGCACAACCAAGTCTATCGCCGCGCCGGCGCGGTGCACGGCTGTGCCCTTTGTCACGGGGAGGCGATCGAGCTGTTTGTAGAGGACGTGGGTCGCCACAACGCCGCTGACACCCTTGCCGGTTATTTGTGGCTACAGGGTCTGCGGGGGGAGGACAGGGTCCTCTACACCACCGGTCGGGTGACCTCGGAGATGGTGATCAAGGTGGCGCAGATGGGTGTCCCCATCCTGGTTTCCCGCTCGGGGGTTACCCACAAGGGACTGGAGCTGGCCCGCAAGGCGGGACTGATGGTGATCGCCCGGGCCAAGGGGCGACATTTCCTGATCTACCACGGCGCCGAGCGGGTCCAGTTCGATGCGGTGCCCGAGCGAAGGGTATCGGGGTGTGGAGCAGGGACCGAAAAACTCTGAACGGGTTGAGCAAGTGATGCGGTCACGGGGTTTCAGTTGCGTGCCCCCGATTGTCCGCTGAGCAGGTCCTGGGCGATCCCGTCAGCTCGACCCCAAAGAGGCCCCAGCATCTGGGAGATAGAGAACCCGCTTTCATCTCACCCCAAGCTTGGGGCGCCCTGCCGACCCGAACCCGTCCTGGAAGCCCCCGCAGGAGCGACTTTGCCCCCCAGGCTCAGGATAGTCCTTGATACGGCGATTCGCGTCTGCTCGCGATGAACGGAGTTTTTTCGGTTGGGGTGAGGGGCCGTTCACCGCAAGTTGGCCCCGTGGTTCTACCCAGGGGTAACCAACCACCTGCTACTGGACCTCGGCTCAAGGGCTCTTCTTCAGCAGCCCTGACATCGGTAGCACGTTCGCGTCGATGGGGTACCGCTTGACCTCGTAAGGCGTCCCGGCGGGTGGCGGAGCATCGGTCACCTGCCATTGGCCGTTGTTGTCCTTCCACTGGTAGAGGGGGCGGGTAGTTCCGGAGGGCTTTCCGAGTGGGGTGTCGGCGAGGAGCCTTCTGGCCTCCTCGGGATAGAAGTAGCGGTAGGCCCCTGCGCCGAGGGCGGCGAGCAGGACCAGGCTGAGGAGAAGCTTCCACATCGATGCAATGGCTCCGGCTTTGGCGGCAATCCCAACGCTAGCGCTCCGGATGGCCAGGGTGACCCGATTACATGAGTCTACCGAAGAACGCCACAGCCGAGAAAAAAAAGCGCGTGGCAGCGACGGTGGCGGCAGGTATCGCCCGGGAGGGTGGGTGGCCCCCATATCGGCTATGCTTGGCAAAGGGGCGCCGTTGCGCGGCCGTGGGAGTGAAACGATGAACGACGAGGTGAAGGTAGAGGGTTTGATGCGGGATCTGATGCCGGTGGCCGGGGAATCGGCCGCGGCCGAGGTGCGCCGGGGCCGCGCGTGGCCCTGTGCGGCAAGTCCAGGCGCCTGGCGCTTGTCCCCGCTCGGACGCTCGCTCGTCAGCCCCATCGTCTCGCGGATGTGGGACCGGGTGGTTCACGCCAACCTGGGCCGTCTCACCCTGGGTGTTTCCCCGGCGGTGGTGAGCCTGGCCTATCTCGAC
>JAEHCY010000677.1 GCA_016880695.1 Chromatiaceae bacterium
GATCGCCTGTGCCTCGTCGGCTATGAGGGTGTGCCAGGGCCGCGACGCAAAACGTTCCTGGGCCTGCTGCAGCAGGCTGTAGGAAACCACCACTACGTCCAGGGCGCCGGCGCCGGCCATCAGGGCTTCGCGCTCGCCCTCGCCGTAGAGCGCCACCTTCAGCGCCGGGGCAAAGCGCCCCGCTTCCGCCACCCAGTTGCCACACACCGAGGTGGGCGCCACCACCAGCGCCGCGCCATCCGCGGCCCGAGCGAGCAAGACGGCGAGGGCCTGCACCGTCTTGCCAAGCCCCATGTCGTCCGCCAGGCAACCGCCCAGTCCGGCGGAGGCCAGGCGCATCGCCCAGAGATAGCCATCCTCCTGGTAGGGACGGAGCTCGGCCTGTAGCGCCCGCGGCAGGGCTGGGGATTGGTCCTGGGCGATGCGTAGCCGCTCGATGGCGGTGCGGAAGCTCGCGTCCGCCTTGACTGGCACGCCCTCGAGCACCTCTTCGAGCCAGGCCGCGGCAGCCTGGGGAATGCGCGCACCCCCCCGATCGGCCTCGGCCAGGGTCCCAAGCTCAACCAACCGCTGCTTGAGCGAGCGGGTGAGCGCAAGATAGAGGCCATCTCCCATGGCGATGAAACGGCTGCGGCCGCGCGCGGCGGCTAGTAGCTCAGCCAGCTCCAGCACCTGTTTCTCGTCGATCGCCACCTGCCCGCTCAGCCGAAACCAGTCGCGCTGGCCCTGCACCGCGATGCGGAGCTGGGGCCCATCCACCGTCACTACCCGCACGCGCTTGCCCTTGGGCCAGTCCACCGCCACCACCGCTGGCAGCCCCGGCAGGGTCTCGACCAGGCTGAGCGCATTCTCCGGATCCTCCACCACCCACTCGGGCGGTGCCCCCTCCCCGCCCGGCTCATCGAGAAACGGCAGGGCATCGAGCACCGCGCCGAGGGCGGCGCGCTCGGCGGCGAGGTCGCGCCGGGTGCCCACGCTCTCCCCGCCCAGCGCCACCATCAGGCGCACGCGGCCGGCTCCGGGACCCAGCCGCGGACCCTCCGGACCCAGCGGCGCCGCCACCAGCCGAAGCATCAACCCCTCACCGGCCGGGGCGAGCTCGGCCCGCAGCCGCGACTCTGCCGCCACCTCCCGCGCCGCCTGGGCGTGGTCCGTCTGCACCTGGAAGTGTCCAGACAGCGCCCGCAGTGCCTGCTGCAGCTCCTCGTGCGCGCCGGCCGGCACGCCGGGGCTCCCGGCGAGAAGCTGGGCCGCCCGCCGCTGGGCCGAGGTGAAGCGGATCAGACGCAAGCGCTGGGGCGAGTCCTGCACCAGGGTGATCAGATGCAGGGCCTCGGCCTCGCGCCGCTCCTCACTGTCCCAGGAATAGCGCTCGCCGCCCTCATCCTCTTCCCGCAGCTCGGGGGTGACCCGCATGACATAGCGCCCGCCCTGACGCTCCACCTCGAGCTCAGGGGTTCCCTCCACCAGATCCAGCAGTTGTTCGGGGGCATCCGCCAGCGCCACCGCCGGGTGCCCCACCAGGGCGACGATGGCCGCTACCCGGTCGATGCGGTAGCGCTTGGCATAACCGGCCTCTTGGCGCAGTGCCCGCGCCACCTTGGCGTCCCAGGGCGCTAGCTTCGCGTTGTCGGCGATGCGTACCAGCGGCACCGGCTTTGGCTTGGTCCAACCGCGTACCCCACGCTTCTGCTCCAAGGGCTCGATCGCTTCCAACACCCCGTTGCCGGCGATGCGCAGCGTCCAGATCAGGCGGGCGGTAGTGGCCTCGCCCCCCGCGTCCGGGTGGGCACCGAGCGCAGCGAGTGCTGCCAGCAGTTCGCGCCACTCCTCCCCAGGGGCGGCGACAAAGAAGGTGCCCCTCGCTTCCTCGCGCCGCAACAGCGCCTGGGCGGCATCCGCTTGGTCCACCAACCAATTGAGCCTGCAGGCGGCGAGCCGCTCCCGCAGCGCCTTGACATAGTCAGAGAGCTGGGTCTCAAAGCGGCCGGCGGCCGCCGGTGCCACCCGGTCGCGCCCCATCCAGGCCGCCAGCAGCAGACTCCAAAGGTCATCCAGGTCGGACAGGGTGCGGGCATGCGTGGCCAAGCGGAAGGCACCCTCGGCGAGGGCCACATCTCCAAGTCGCACGGAGATGGCATGGACCCAACGCCCCCAGCCCTCGTGGGGACTCGGTTGCCGCTTGCCCGCCTCGCCGAGGCAGAACTTGCGCGCCAGCTCCAGGTGCTGGGGAGTCTGTTGTGCCAGCAACGCCAGTGGATAGAGCCAGGCGAGGCTGGTGGGCAGAATGCGCTTGCGCGCCCCGACCTCGTCGCCGCGACGTTTGAGGGCCGCCTCGAACCCGGCCTGACCCTCCTGCCAACGGCCCGCCTGCACCAGCACCCCGGCGCGCAGGGCATCGGCCGCGCCACCCTCGATACCCTCGAGGGCCGCCGCAACCCCCTCGGGCTCGCCCCGGTGCAGGAGCAGCTCGGCAAGCGCCAGCCGTAACGCGATGGGCATCGCTTTAGCGTCTTCCGCGAGCTTGGCGAGCGCCCAGTCGCAGGCGGGCACGAGCTCCCGCTCCCAGGAGCCGCACACCCCCTTGACCGCCTCGAGCACCAGCACCTCGCGCCAGGCCGGGCCAATGCGCTCGAAGCTCGGGCCATCGAAGCCGCTATACACGGCCTCGTTGAGGATGGCTTCCCAGTTGGTCGCCCGCGAAACGAGCTCCACCAGGCGCTGAAACTCGGCATCCGGGGTACCGAAAAAGAAAGCCAGTCGCAACAGGGTAATGGTGGAGCCGGTGTCGTAGATCGGCCAGTAGTAGCGGGTAAGCGCGGGATCATAGGACTCCAGTGTGTAGATGGCCGTACGCAAGGCATCCCGGCTCACCTTTTCCAGAAACTCCCGGTACAGGGGTACTCGCAACTCATCGGCCAACCGGCAGGTGCCTTCCTTAGGCGCCATCTCCAGCAGCAGGCCGCGTTCGCGCAGCGCCTCCTGCGCCTGCCTGACGTCGCCCTGGGTGAAGGCCCGCCGGTCATCCCGGCGCATCCCCAGCAGACCGAGCAGCCGCTGTACCGCATTGCGCGGGCGGTAGGTCCACAGAAGACTCATGGCGAGAGCGACGCGGCGCAGGTCCGCCGACAGGCTGGCGGTCGAGGATGTCTCGGAAAACAGGTCGGTCATGGAGGCTGATCAGGACAGCGTAATGGGAGCTGGAAGGGGAACCTTGGAAGTCTCCGGCCCGCCGTGGGCCTGGTCAAGCCGACCTGATAGCGACGTTTCCTGACTTCTCCAGCATTCCCCACTTGCCTGGTAGCACCCAACCCGATTCGGCAGACAAGAGATCGGGCTTGCGCCGGTGCAACCGGCCGCCGGAGACCCGATCCAAGTCAAGTGCAGGTGGATGCCCGCGTTCGCGGGACCCAACGGCAGTGACGAAAAGGCGCGTGCCCCCGGGAATAAATATTTCTTAGAAATCGAAAAAGTGCTTGAGTATTTCAGTACAGACTAATATACTCCTCTGCCATGAGTTGGCGCACCAAGACCCACTCAGACTTGCTAGACCCTACCACATGACTAACCGGAGAATTTCCATGAAAAAGCTTGTTACTGCTGCTGCTATCGCTGCTCTGCTCGGTGTGTCCGCTTCCGCGAGTGCCTGGTGGGGCGGTGGCCCCTGGGGCGGAAACCGCGGGGGCGACTGGTGGAACGACATGATGGGTGACGGCTGGGGC
>JAEHCY010000678.1 GCA_016880695.1 Chromatiaceae bacterium
AGCGAGGGCGGCTGTTCGGAGTGAGGGCGTCCGGGAGACCTGTCCGCGCCTTTTTCGATGCGATGGATCATCGTTTACGGCCTGAATCATCCACACGCCCGGAACCTCGTACAGGAGGCAACCTCCACCCTTAGCCAGCGGGCACCGAAGGGTCGAACAGGGTGTTGGGAGCTCGCACCGCAACCCGATGGACTGTTGTCTAGAGGCTTTGAACCGCTCGGCGATGATGTAGCCACGTAGGGTGCGCAACGCGTACCATTTCCCGAATACTTTCGAGCGCTTCGAGCGCCAAATGATCTCCGCTACATGGCCCGTCCGGGCCATTTACGACCCCTCCAGGGAGAGAGGACCCCGATGCGAATGATGGGAGCCCTGTTACGATCCGGCCGCCTGACCGAGCTCCAGGCCCTCGGTGCGGTCGGTACCCCGGTCTACAGCGCGGCGGACCAGTTGCTGGCGGCCATGCGCCGTCAGCTCGGGGCCGAGGTGGCGGAGCTCTTCGCCGTCCCCAAGCAGAATGACCGTGGCGACGCCATCGACTGGTACGCACCCACCGCCGGGGACGTGGTCCCCTGGTCGGCGGCCTCCCCCGAGGAGCGCACCGAGGCCAAGGCCGCGCTGCTCGAGGCACGGGAGCGCCTCCTCGAGCGCAGCCGCTCACTGCAGGCGGACAACGACCGCGAACGGCAGGTGTTCGGCAAGCTGCTGGAGCAGGCCACCCAGATCCCGGGCGACGAGCACGTCTACCTGGTCAATGGCAACCCGGTGCTCACCTTCTGGGGCTTCAGCCGGCGCGGCGCGCCTTCCGGACTCGACGTGCTCGGCGAGCTGGAGATCGGCTGGCCGGCGCCGGTGCGGATTCCTGCCGCAACCTTTTCCGCGGAGCCCCTGCCGCCCGTCATCCCCGCCGAGCCCCTGCCGGTGGAAGCGCAACGGCGCCGCCCCTGGTTTTGGTGGCTGCTCTGGCCTCTACTGCTGCTGCTCCTGCTGGGGCTCCTGTGGTTTGGCCTGCGCTCCTGCGGGGTCGAGGTCCCCTTCACCGTTTCCACCACCCTGGTACCGCCTGCTGAGGAAACCCCACGCCCGCCCAAGGAGACGCCCTTGCCGGCGACGGCGGCAACTCGGGTCATCGAGCAGGTGCCGCAGATCCTGACCGACCGCTGGAGTAGCGTCCGCGTGGATCGGGGCGGGGTGGTTGACTCGACCACCGCCACATCGGTCCAGGGGACGGATACCGCGGCGGTCGCGCCGGTGGAAGGAACGGCCAGGGGTGAGGGGACTGTGCCGCCGGCGGAGGCGGAAGCCAAGCTCCCCGGCGATCAGGCGCTGCAACCACCGCCCCCTATCCCCGAGCCGAAGCCAGAGGATGCCGCAAAGCCCAAGGAGCCTGGGACCGAGCCCAAGCCGGAGGGCCCGAAGGCCACTGACCTCGGCGCCGAGCCCAAGCCAGAGGACCCGAAGGCCAAAGCGGAAGCCGACAAGAAGCCGGAGCCCCCGCCCGCGGACAAGGCATCTGACAAGAAGGCCGAAACGCCACCCCCCGAGAAGCCCGCCGGCAAGGAAAAGCCACCCGCGGCCGGTGACAAGAAGGATGGCCCGAAACCACCGCCGCCCTTCCCGGATGCGGCGGGCAAAGCGGTCGCGAAACCGCCACCCGGCGCTGGTCCCGCGGGGCCACCCCTTGCCATCCCGCCGGAGGCGATGAGGAGCGGCTCGACCGCGTTCCTCAATGGGCAGTGGCGCTCCACCACCGGCTTGCAGGACACCGACGGGAACCCCGTGCAGCTCCAATACGAGTTCAAGCAGGATCAAGGTACGGCTACCCTGCTGCGCGGGGCGGGCAGCTCCGAGCAACGCTGTACCGGCAGCGTCAAGCCCGTGATGCGCGACGGCAAGCTGATCATCGAGGAGGCCACGAGCATCCGTTGCCCCGACGGCACCCAGTTCCGCCGCTCAAACGTGGAGTGCACGGTGGGTGAGCAGGGCCAGGCCAAGTGCCGCGGCCTCAACGAGGACGGCACCTCCTACAACGTGAGCATTTCCGGTAAGTAGCGACCGAGCACCGGGATTCCCCAGGGAGACGCGAACATGCTGGCGGAACTGGTCACCTTCTCCGAGAAGGCGACGCTCATCATGCAGAGCGGGGTCCAGTTCATGGACTTCGGCCTCACGCTCGATCTGCGCAAGGAGCCCGATGGGGAGTTCGCGCAGCAGACCCATCCGCTCGGCGTGGTGCGCCTGGAGTACGACGAGCGCACCGACCGCTACATCCACCCCGGCAACGCCGGGGTGGCGGTGCAGCCCAAGTTCAGCCTCGCCCTCAAGGAAACCCTAGGCCTGCTCGATGGCTGCTGGCTGCCCCTGCCCATCCTGCGCGCCGGGCCCCAGCGGCGCTTCGCCGAGGGTCCCACCACCTGGGCGCGGGCCCGCCTGATCGCACTGCCCCCCGGGGAGGACATCCAGGGCCACACCCACCGGCTAACCCTTGGGTTCGACACCAACATCTTCGAGGCCGCGGAGGACGTGGCCTACCTTGCCCCCACCGGCCACGAGGTGCAGACCGGGGCCTCATTCCTCTTTGCCCATCGCGCCCATGAGATGGGCTGGTACCCCCACCTGCCCTGGGTGGATGAGTGGCTCAAGGAGCTGTTCCAAGAACGCGCCCCCCACCAGCTCGGCCTGCCCAAAGAGGATCTGGAGGGCGAGATCGCGCGCTTCCAGCACCATGCCCATTACCTCAACCTGCTCGCCCTGATCGGCCAGAAGGCGCGGATTCCCGAGATCCGGCTGCGCAGCAACGCCCGCGACGACGTGCACACCCCCATCCCGGTGGACATGGTGCTCGATGTGGGCAACTCCCGCACCTGCGGCATCCTCATCGAGGACCACCCGCAACAGGAGCACGGCCTGAAGAACCGCTACCAATTGACCCTGCGCGACCTCACCGAGCCCCAGCGGGTGTACAACGAGCCCTTCGAGAGCCGGGTGGAGTTCGCTCAGGCGATCCTGGGCAAGGAGCACCTGGCCTGCAAGAGCGGGCGCAACGACGCCTTCGTCTGGCCGACCATCGCCCGGGTGGGCCCGGAGGCGGCGCGTCTGGCCAACCGCCGTCGCGGGACCGAGGGCTCCACCGGGCTCTCCAGCCCCAAACGCTACCTCTGGGACGAGGACCGCTACGAGCCCGGCTGGCGCTTCAACGTGGCGGTGAGCCGCGCCGAGATCGAGCCCCACGCCACCGGCGCCCCCTTCAGCAACCTGATCAACGAGCTGGGCGAGGCCCTCTACACCCTGGCCCCCGAGGACCGCATGCCGGTCTTCATGCCCCACTACTCGCGCAGCTCGATCATGACCTTCATGTTGGCCGAGGTGCTGATGCAGGCACTGGGCCAGATCAATTCCCCGGCCCAACGCTTAAAGCAGGGTGAGCCGGAGAAACCACGCCACCTGCGCACCCTCATCCTCACCATCCCCCCCTCCATGCCCAAGCCGGAGCGGGACATCTTCTCGGCCCGCATGGAGCAGGCAATGGCGCTGGTGTGGAAATCGCTGGGCTGGCACCCTGAAGACGATCCCCTCGATAGCGAGGGCAGGGATCGCGCTTGGCCACCCTTTCCCGAGATCCATGTGCAGTGGGACGAGGCCACCTGCGCCCAGGCGGTATACCTCTTCAGCGAGACCCACGAGCATTTCGGCGGGCGGCCCGATGACTACTTCCGGGTAATGCGCCGGCGCGGCGCCAACCCCGCCGACCCCCGCCTCACCGTCGCCTCCATCGACATCGGCGGGGGCACCACGGATCTCGTGGTCACCGACTACCGGCTCGACCGGGGTCAGGGCGCCAACGTCTACATCCTCCCCGAGCAACGCTTCCGTGACGGGTTCAAGATCGCTGGCGACGACATCCTGCTCGAGGTGGTGCAGAAGCTGGTGGTCCCCGCCATCGAGCAGGCCCTGCAGGACCAGGGTGTGGCCGATCCCGCTCCGCTCCTCTCGAAACTGATCGGCGCCGAGCCGGTTTCGGTACAGGACCAGGCCCTGCGGCAACAGCTCACCCTGCAGGTGCTCTATCCGCTGGGGCTGCGAATCCTCAAGGACTACGAAGCCTATGACCCCCTTACCGGCGCCGATGTGGAGACCCGTCCCATCGCGCAGCTTCTGGAGGGGCGCGATCCACCCTCCGAGCCGGTGGTCGGCTACTTCTCCCGCGGGGTGCGGCGCGAGAGCGGGCTCGGCGGCATCCAGTTCGACCTTCTGAGCACTCCCATCCGCAAGGACCTCGGCCGTCTCCATCGGGCCTTCCTCGAGGATGAGCTCGAGATCAGCAAGGCGATTCGCTCGCTGTGCGAGATCGTCTACCTCTATGACTGCGACGTGCTACTCCTGAGTGGCCGCCCCTCGCGCCTCCCGGGCATCCAGGCCCTGTTCCGGGCACTGCTGCCGCTGCCGCCCGACCGCATCGTCCCCCTCAACGGCTACCGCACCGGCACCTGGTATCCGTTTCACCGCGACGGGCGCATCGACGACCCCAAGACCACCGCTGCGGTGGGCGCCATGATCTGCAAGGTGGGCGGTGGGCGGCGCATCCCCAATTTCAACTTCCTGGCCAATGCCTTCAAGGCCTATTCGACGGTGCGCTACATCGGGCTCACCGATCAGAACCTGATCATCAAGGATTCCGACGTCTACTTCCGCGACGTGGACCTCGACCGCGAGGACTACGAGCTGCCCGACACCCCCTTCGAGGTCCGCTCGCGCATGATCCTCGGCTTCCGCCAGCTCGCGAGCGAGCGCTGGCCCGCGAGCCCCCTCTACGTGCTCGACCTAAGCGAAAAGGCCAAACGCAGCCTGGAGAAGGCCGACCGCAAGGGCGCGCCGGTGGTGCTCAGGGTCACGCTGCGCAAGGACCGCAGGAAACGGGCGGAGCGTTTCGAGATCGGCACCCTGGAGTCCGAGGAGGGTATCTCGCTCAATGCCCGCCTGGACCTGACGCTGAAGCTCAACACCCTCTCCACCGTGGGTATGGGGGAGAACAGCTACTGGCTCGACACCGGCAGCATCATCCGCTGAGGGAGAATTGGCCGTGAGCAACACATCACAGGGGCTGGCCGAGCGCTGCCAGGCCATGATCGGGGCCGGCGGCGAAGCGGTCGCCTGGGTCAAGGAGGTCCGTCAGGGCTCCCCGCGCATCGACCGCGACGCCGACGGGCTGATCGAGCATCTGCGCCGCACCCGCAACCTCTGCCGGCGGCTCGGGTCCGCTGCCCGGCGCCCGCTCTCGGTGGGGGTGTTCGGCATGTCCCAGGCGGGCAAATCCTACCTGGTCTCCAGCCTCGCCCGGGGCGAGGACGGCGAGCTGCACACCCGCCTCGATGGCCAGCGCCTGCATTTCATCGGCCACATCAACCCCCCCGGCGGCGGCAAGGAGGCCACCGGGCTGGTGACCCGCTTCACCCGGCAGCCGGGAACCACCCCCGCGGGCTTTCCCGTAGAGCTGGCGCTGTTCTCCGAGGCCGACCTGGTCAAGGTTCTGGGCAACAGCTTCTTCAACGACTTCGACCGCGATCGCGTCGCCTTCAACACCGAGGACGCCCACATCCGCGAGCATCTGGGGGGCCTGGAGAAACGCCGCCAGCCCAATCCGACCGGTGGCCTCAGCGAGGACGACATGGTCGACCTCCTCGACTACTTCTCCAGGCGCTTCGAGCGCTCCATGGAGCCCCTGCGGGCCGACTACTGGCCAGCGGCGGTGGAGCTCGCGCCCCGACTCGCGGCTCCCGATCGCGCCCGGCTGCTTTCGGTGCTCTGGGGCGAGGTCCGGGAGTTCACAGACACCTACCTGCGGCTGCGCAACGCCCTCGAGCAACTGTCCCACGCGCGGGTGGTCTACGTGCCGCTTGAGGCCCTGGTGGCGGCCAAGGGAAGCGGTTTCGAGTGGCGGCCCGACAGCATCCTCAACGTGGACGTGCTCAATCACCTGGGTAGCGACCAATACGCACCCCTGTCCGTCCTACCGGTGACCGAGGAGGCAGTGGGTTCGCCGGTACCCATCCCCCGCGCGGTGCTGGCCGCACTCACCGCCGAGATGAAGTTCGTGCTCGCCGACAAGCCGGTCGCGGAGTTCCTCGACCAGGTCGATCTGCTCGACTTTCCCGGCTACCGGGGCCGTCTCGGTGTGGGCGGGATGGATGAGGTGCGCCGGGCGGTGAAACAGGACGATGCCGACCCGGTGGCCCAGCTCCTGCTGCGGGGCAAGGTCGCCTACCTGTTCGAGGCCTACACCGAGGATCAGGAGATGAATGTGCTCCTGATGTGTACCCGCTGCGACCAGCAGATCGAGGTGACCACACTCGCGCAGCCCCTCTCGGCTTGGGTCCAGAGTACCCAGGGGGAGACCCCCGCGATCCGCGCCACCCGCCGTCCGGGCCTGATCTGGGTGATCACCCAGCTCGATCTCAAGCTGCGCGCCAAACCTGGACAGACCCCCTCCCAACTGCACCAAGAGTGGAGCAACCTGATCCACATCACCCTGCAGGAACGCTTCTCGAAATGTGACTGGCTGGGGGAATGGGCACCGGGTAAGCCCTTCGACAACACCTTCCTGGTGCGCAAACCGGGCATGGACCGCAGCCTGTTCGCCCTCGACGAGGGGGGACGCGAGCTCGGCCTCCTCAACGAGGAGGAGCGACGCCGGCTGCAGGAGCAGCGGGGGATCTTCCTCGACAATGAATCGGTGCGAAAGCACGTGGGAGATGCGGCGGCGGCCTGGGATGCGGTTCTCGGCATCAACGACGGTGGCATGCGGCGCCTCGCCGCCTACCTCGAAGGGGTGGCCAATCGCGATGCCAAGCTCGCGCGGATCACCGAGCAGCTCCAGCGCATCAGCGCCGACCTCGACCAACGTTGGCTGGGCCCCTACTTTCAGGCCGAGGGGGCCGACGAGGTGATCAAGAAGCGGGCCCTGGCCGAGCGGGTGGCGGCGGCAATCGAAGAGCGGCCCGACGGCTTCGGCGAGCTTCTCTTCAGTCTCCAGCCCGCCGCTGAACCGCTGCGGCGGCTCTACCTAAGGGCAGAAGCCACCCCCGAGCCGGCGCAGCCCGCTGCCAACCAGGAGGACGCCGCTCGGGCCAC
>JAEHCY010000107.1 GCA_016880695.1 Chromatiaceae bacterium
AGCTTGTCGTCGCTCGGCAGGTGGACGGTGTAACCACCCTCGGTGCCCGGGACGAGCTGGTTGCGCAGGCGGATATTGGCGAAGGTGCCGCGCATCATCACCTCGTGGTTGCCGCGGCGAGAGCCGAGCGAGTTGAAATCCTTCGGCTGCACCCCGAGCGACTGCAGGTACCGACCCGCGGGGCTGTCGGGCTTGATGGAGCCCGCCGGCGAGATATGGTCGGTGGTGATCGAGTCGCCGAGCAGCGCCAGGCAGCGGGCGCCTCGGATGTCCTGTACCGGGCCCACCTCTAGGGTCATGCCCTTGAAGTAGGGTGGGTTCTGGATATAGGTGGAGTCCGCCGGCCAGTCGTAGACCTGACTGGTCGCGGCGTCCAGCGATTGCCAGCGCGCGTCGCCCCGGAACACATCCGCATAGGCGGCTTCGAACTCCCCGCGGGTGACGTTGGCCGCGACGGAGTCGCGGATTTCCTGCTGAGTGGGCCAGATGTCCTTGAGGAAGACGTCGTTACCGGCGGCATCCTGGGTCAGCGGCTCCTGATAGGGGTCGAAGTCCATGCGACCAGCGATCGCATAGGCGACCACCAGCGGCGGGGAGGCCAAGTAGTTCATCCGCACCTCGGCGTGCACGCGGCCCTCGAAATTACGGTTGCCCGAGAGCACGGACACCGCGCACAGGTTGTTTTCGGCGATGGCCTTGGAGACGGGCTCGGGTAGCGGGCCGGTGTTACCAATACATACCGTGCAACCATAGCCCACGTTGTGGAAGCCGAGCGCCTTGAGGGGCGCCATCAGGCCGGCCCGCTCGAGGTAACGGGTTACCGCCATGGATCCCGGGCCCATAGAGGTCTTGACCCAGGGTTTGGCCTTTAAGCCGCGGGCGGCGGCCTTTTTCGCGACGAGCCCGGCGCCCAGCATGACGGAGGGATTGGAGGTGTTAGTGCAGGAGGTGATGGCGGCGATGACCACCGAGCCATCGCGAATCTCGACCTCTGAGCCATCAATGAGGGTCTTCACCGGTCCCTTGTCCGGAATATTGCGTTCCGCCTTTAGGGCGGCGAGTGCCTGCGGGAAGTGGGTCTTGAGTGCGCCGAGCTCCACGCGATCCTGGGGGCGCTTGGGGCCGGCCAGGGACGGGACCGCGGTGCCCAGATCCAGCTCCAGGGTTTCGGAATACACCGCCTCCGGGCTGTCTTCCGTATGGAAGATGCCCTGAGTCTTGGCGTAGGCCTCGACCAGGGCAATCTGATCCTCGCTCCGACCGGTGAGGTGCAGGTAGTCGAGGGTTTCGCGGTCGATCGGGAAAAGCCCGCAGGTGGCCCCGTACTCCGGCGCCATGTTGGCGATAGTGGTACGTTCGCCCATGGGCAGGCGGCTGATGGCCGGTCCGTAGAACTCGACGAATTTGCCCACCACACCGTGCTTGCGCAGCCGCTCAACAATGGTGAGTACCAGGTCAGTGGCGGTCACGCCCTCCTGGAGTTCGCCGGTGAGCTTGAAGCCGACCACCTTGGGCACGAGCATGGAGACCGGCTGGCCCAGCATGGAGGCCTCGGCCTCGATCCCACCCACGCCCCAGCCGAGGACACCGATACCATTGACCATGGTGGTGTGGGAGTCGGTGCCCACGCAGGTATCCGGGTAGGCTTGGAGCACGCCGTCTTTCTCGCCGGAGAACACCACCCGGGCGAGGTACTCGATGTTGATCTGATGCACGATGCCGGTATCGGGGGGCACTACCTTGAAGTCGGCGAAGGCGTTCTGGCCCCACTTGAGGAAGTTGTAGCGCTCTTGGTTGCGCTGGAACTCGATCTCGGCATTCTTGGCGAAGGCATCGTCGCTGCCAAAGTAGTCCACCTGCACCGAGTGGTCGATCACCAGCTCGGCGGGCTGCAGAGGATTGATCTTTCTGGGGTCACCGCCGAGCGCCTGCATGGCGTCGCGCATTGCTGCCAGATCGACCACCGCCGGCACACCGGTGAAGTCCTGCATCAAGACCCGCGCCGGACGGTACTGGATCTCCTTGTCGGGCTCGGCCTTGGGGTCCCAGTGGGCCAGGTACGCGATGTCCTCATGGGTGACGGTGACACCGTCTTCGTTACGCAGTAGGTTCTCGAGCAGGATCTTGGTGGCATAGGGCAGATGCTCGCTGCCGCGGACGGCATCCAAGCGATAGACCTCGTAGGACTTTCCTCCGACCTCCAGGGTGGTTCTGGAATTGAAGCTGTTTTTCATTGCATGGCTCCGGGTTTATAGGTTTCTTGCTGCACCACAACAAAGCATTCTACGAACGATACGCGTGAATTTCATCCGCTGGTGTTGGCCGATGCTCCAGCCAACGCTCGCGCCTGTGCGAGCAGACGTCGATGACCGAGCAGGATTTGCCAACGGGTACCGCCACTCTGCCGCCACAGCACTGCGGCACGCAGACCCGCCAACAAGAGAGAGCGGATGCGGTGCACGTTGTCGGGGTTCTTCAGATGAAGGGGCTCACCCTGCACGATGATTCGCGGCTGCAGCCGGCTGATCGTGCGGCTATAGAGCTCCGCCAAGGCGGCGAGGACATCGGGGTGGAGCAGGGGAAGCTGCTCGAGGCGCGGGCGTACCTCGGCGATGCCAGCGGCTACCTGCCCGAGCATGGCCTGGTCTGCGGAGAGTTTTCGCTCGAGCTGCAGCAACTGGATGGCGTACCGGGTCAGCTCCAGGTTGCGCCTGACACCCCCGGCGAGCTGATCGGCAAGCTGGCGGGCCCCCGCGGCCACACCTGAGGCCCCGCGAAACACGGCCTCGACGGTGGGCGGGTCGGTCTGGAACAGGCTGTAGATTGAAGTCTCCATCTCGTTGGAGGCGGCAAGGCCCCGGCGCGCGATCTGTTGAACGCAGTGAATTGCCTGGTAGATGCCCGCCAGGGCGAGAACGCGGTCATGCTCGGTGTATGGCACGGGAGGACGGATTCCCCTGATCGTCAATTGCTTGGTGGATGATACCCCCTCCGAGGCATTCTTGGTCCTGATAAAAGACCACCGATTGCCCTGGGGCGATCGCCCATTGGGGGCGGTCGAAGGTGACGCGGCAGCTCGCGCCCTCGGTGAGGGTGACGCGGCAGGGCTCCAATGGCTGGCGGTGGCGGATCCGGGCCTGACAGCACAGGGTTTGGGTCGGCTCCGGTGGTGACCCGATCCAATGGATCGGGCCGGCATCGAGGGATTGGTGGTAGAGGAGGGGGTGATCGTGGCCCTGGACCACGATCAGGCGATTGTGGTCGAAGTCCTTGCGGGCAACGAACCAGGGGGCCTCCGCGGTGCTGGCCACCCCGCCGATGCCCAGACCCTGGCGCTGGCCGATGGTGTAGTACATGAGGCCTAGGTGGGCGCCGATGCGCTGGCCCTCGGCGGTCTCGATGTCGCCGGGCTGATGCGGAAGGTAGCGGGAGAGGAAGTCGCGAAACCGGCGCTCGCCGATAAAGCAGATCCCGGTGCTGTCCTTCTTTCCTGCGGTGAGAAGCCCGGCCTCCCGCGCGAGGGAGCGAACCTGCGCCTTGTTGAGGTCGCCCAGCGGGAACCGGCTGCGGGCGAGCTGGTATTGGTCGAGACGGTGGAGGAAATAGGTCTGATCCTTGTCGTGGTCGGCGGATTGCAGCAGGTGCCATCGCTGCGCGCCGTGACCCAACCGCGCATAGTGACCGGTTGCGATCCGCTCGGCGCCAAGTCCCAGCGCATGGTCGAGAAAGGCCCGGAACTTGATCTCGCTGTTGCACAGCACGTCCGGATTTGGCGTGCGCCCTGCCCGGTATTCGTCGAGAAAGTGGTCGAACACTCGATCCCAGTATTCGGTGGCGAAGTTGACGCGGTGCAGCCGTATGCCGAGGATCTCCGCGACCGCCTGCGCATCCGCCAGGTCTGCGGCGGCGGCGCAGTAGTGCGGGGAGTCGTCCTCCTCCCAGTTCTTCATGAACAGCCCTTCCACCGGGTAGCCTTGCCGGACCAAGATCAAGGCCGCCACTGAGGAGTCCACCCCCCCGGAAAGGCCCACGATAACAGGGCCGCGCCCGCCCATCACCCGCGCGGACGGTGCGCCGTGGGCGGGATGCCGGACGGGTTGGGGACAGCGTCGAGATCAACCCACATCGCACAGTAGCTCGAGCGAATGGCGGCTCCCCCTGAGGTAGTCGTCGATGCAGCGCAGCACTAGCGGACTGCGTAGGTGGGGAAGCAGAGTGTTCACCTCCGATCGTGTCAGCCACAGAACCCGACGGATCTCGGGATCGAGCGGCCGGTCTGGCTCTGCCGTTGTGGTCGAGCCCGCAAAGCAGAAGCGGAGGTAGGTGCGAGCGCTCTCGGGCGGGCTCCAGCGATAGACTCCCACTAGATGGGTGGGCGCGAAGCTGAGCCCGGATTCCTCCCGTGTCTCGCGGGTGACGGCCTCGATGAGGGATTCCCCTGGTTCGAGATGGCCTGCCGGCTGGTTGTAGACCAGGTGCCCGTCGGCCTCTTCCTCCACCAGGAGAAAACGACCCTCACACTCGGCGACGCAGGCGACAGTGACGTGCGGTGCCCAAACCATAGCGCGTCATGTTATCAGCAGTGAGGGGTGCTCGATATGTCGGGCGTAGACCCGTCCAAGCCGAGGAAGCGGGCCGGGATGGGAGCGGCGGCCGAGCCCACTTTTGCGGGTATTGCGCACATCCGACCCAGGCCACCCTGGCGGTTCCCCTCAACGCTCCGCTAGCCCACCGGGCGTGGGGGGTTGAGCGCTTGATCCACCGCCCAGGTCGCGACAGTTTCCGAACGGTGGCAAGACACGGGCTACCGCAAAAATTGGCTTATGCGGGCATTAGGCATGGCCCGGGGCCAGTGTTAGAATCCTTTGCTCCATTATTTTTTAAAGGGGTGGCCGATTATGTCGTTTAAGCACATTGTTGAGCCGCAAGGCGGCGAAAAGATTAAGGTAACTGCGGATTTCTCGCTTCAGGTTCCGGCGCATCCGATCATCCCCTTCATTGAGGGGGACGGTACCGGTATCGACATCACCCCGGTGATGTGCAAGGTGGTGGACGCGGCGGTGGACAAGGCCTACGGCGGCCTGCGGGGGATCCGCTGGATGGAGGTTTACGCCGGGGAGAAGTCCACCCGAATCTACGGCCCGGATGTTTGGCTGCCCGACGAGACGCTGGTGGCAGTGCGCGAGTATGTGGTTTCCATCAAAGGGCCGCTCACCACACCCGTTGGCGGGGGCATCCGTTCCCTCAATGTGACCCTGCGCCAGCAGTTGGACCTATATGTGTGTCTGCGTCCGGTGCGGTATTTCACTGGTACGCCGAGCCCGGTGAAGAGCCCAGAAGATACCGACATGGTGATCTTTCGGGAGAACTCCGAGGACATCTACGCCGGCATCGAGTGGGCCTCGGGCTCCGCGGAGGTGAAGAAGGTCATCGACTTTCTGCAGAAGGAGATGGGGGTCACCAAGATCCGGTTCCCGCAGACCTCGGGGATTGGGGTCAAGCCCGTCTCCTCGGAGGGCACCAAGCGACTGGTGCGCAAGGCCATCCAGTATGCCATCGACAACGATCGCGCCTCCGTGACCCTGGTGCACAAGGGCAACATCATGAAATTCACCGAGGGTGCCTTCAAGGAGTGGGGTTACGAGCTCGCCCAGCAGGAGTTCGGTGCCACCGAGCTGCACGGCGGGCCCTGGTGTCGCATGACCAATCCCAAGACCGGACGGGAGATCGTGATCAAAGACGTCATCGCCGATGCGTTTCTGCAGCAGATCCTGCTGCGGCCCAAGGAGTACGACGTCATCGCCACCCTCAACCTCAACGGCGACTATATCTCCGATGCCCTCGCGGCCCAGGTGGGTGGTATTGGTATTGCGCCGGGCGCCAACCTCTCCGACTCGGTGGCCATGTTCGAGGCCACCCATGGCACGGCACCCAAGTATGCGGGCCAGGACAAGGTGAATCCGGGGTCGCTCGTGCTCTCGGCGGAGATGATGCTGCGGCACCTCGGCTGGATCGAGGCGGCTGACCTGATCATCCGTGGAATGGAAGGGGCCATCATGGCCAAGACGGTTACCTACGACTTCGAGCGTCTGATGCCGGGGGCGACCCTGCTGTCCTGCTCCCAGTTCGGGGATGCGGTGATCGCCAATATGTAAGGCGCCAGGTCTTACGGGAAAGAGAACGGCCTGCCGGTTGGCGGGCAGGCCGTTAGCGCCTGGTCCCGGCGGCCACGCCGGGGCGAGCTCACAAGACCCGGTACACGCGGGCCGCATGTAGCCCTTTCGGGCCCTGGGTGAGCTCGAACTCCACACGCTGGCCTTCTCTAAGGGTTCGGTAGCCGTCCATCTCGATGGCGGAAAAGTGGACGAAGACGTCTTCTTCGCGGTTGTCCGCCTTCACGAAACCGTAGCCCTTGGCGTTGTTGAACCACTTGACGATGCCGGTGATCATACGACTGACTCCTCCTGCCGAACGGGTGGTCTCGCCTGCTGGATCTTGGCCGCAGGCTTGTTATTCAGGCCTCCACGCCCCTTGATAATGGGCTGGGACGCCTTAAGAACGCAGTATAGTGCGCTGCGCATTTGGGTCAATTATTGGTCGATCGTATACTTGGATCGAGCCGCTGCAACGGCTCGGTGACAGCCCTTTCGATCTTCTCGAGTAAGCTTCCCAGCCATGAGCAACCCCAGTAAGCAGGACCAGGATTCCGGTCTCGTCGTGCAGGAGGCGAGGCCCAAGCTCAAGCGACCGCCCCTTTACCAGGTCGTGCTGCTCAATGATGACTACACGCCGATGGATTTCGTGGTGCTGGTGCTCGAGACCTTCTTCCAGATGGGCCGCGAGAAGGCCACCCAGATCATGTTGCATGTGCACACACGGGGAAAGGGCATTTGCGGAGTGTTCACCCGCGACATCGCCGAGACCAAGGTGGCTCAGGTGAACGACTACTCCCGGAGCCATCAGCATCCGCTTCTCTGCGCCATGGAGGAGACCTGATCCGCGGGGTGCCGGCGTGCCGAGCAGGGACGTCAGCGCGATTGCCCAGACCTGAAAGTATGTCCCTCAGTGAAATGCGAGGCCCTTCATGCTGAGTAAAGAGCTCGAATACACCCTCAATCAGGCGTTCAAGAGGGCGTGGGAGCTAAGCCACGAGTACATGACGGTGGAGCACCTGCTCCTGTCGCTGCTCGATAACCCGAGTGCAACCAAGGTGTTGCGCGCCTGCGGCGCGGACACCGATCGGCTGCGCAAAGAGGTTAGCGACTTCA